>JAILNN010000116.1 GCA_024691565.1 Lachnospiraceae bacterium
TGCACCAAATCCTAGTCTTCTTCTTTTGGATGAGCCATTTGCAGCTATTGATGCAAAGGTTCGTCAGGAACTTAGAAGCTGGCTTCGTGAAATGATTTATAAGGTTGGAATCACAAGTATTTTCGTTACTCATGATCAGGACGAGGCTGTTGAAGTTGCAGATCAGATTATTGTTACAAACAAGGGTAGAATCGAGCAGATTGGTTCTCCTGTAGAAATTTACAAGAAGCCTGAAACACCTTTCGTTTCTGAGTTTATTGGTCAGTCAACAATTATCGAGGACTATGATAAGCTTAGAGGATTTGAGAAGGGTGACTATAAGGGAGCTGTTATCAGACCTGAGTTTGTTGAGGCATTTAAGATTGACAATGAACATTTCAAGAATGTTATTGGTTGCTCTGAAGAGGGTGAAATCGTTGATATTCTCTTTAGAGGAAATTCTCTTGAATTAAAGATAAATGTTAATGGAATTTTACTTACTTCTCATCGTTCACTTCAGAGAAGAAATATTGAAGTTGGTGAGAAGGTTAGAGTAATTATTTATAAGCTCTATGCGTTTGATGATTCGAAGGCATATTTGTTGGAAAACAAGGAGCTTGCTGAAAAAGATATTCTCAATAACCACCTTGAATCATATTTGTATTCTAAGGATGGATATTTTGTAGTATAAAGTTATAGCAAATTTGCTAGTGACTAATTTTCGCTCTTATCCTAAATGGCTCATTATCAGAGATGATAATGGGCTTTTTTAGTTGCATTTAAGGGCTTTTTGGCTTATAATATTTCTATTGATTTCGAACCGATTTATATATGTTTTTTTGTGTTTTTTAATTCGAAAAAGAAAAAATATCAAGTTGTAAAAATGAATTTGTGGAGGTATTTATATGGGGAAGTTCTTTAATAGAGCTATTGCTGTAGTCTTGACAGCCAGTCTTCTTTTTAGTGGTGGGATTTCTAGTGATGAAGCATCAGCATCATCAAAAAATACAAGTGAAAATACATCTAATAAAAATATATCTAATAAAGTTGATAGAGAAGAGGATTCTCAATTGTTAATTGATGGGGAAGATATTAAAAGAAATAATGGATATATTGATAGTAAAAGGGATTTATCTTATCTTGTTGAAACACAGAAGTATTTAAATAAAAAGAATAAAAAATCTTCTAATGGGTTGCTTTGCGCAACTGATGAGGATGAATTGCCGGCTAAATTTGATTTGCGCGATGAAGGACTAGTTTCTCCTGTTGTTGATCAAGGAGAGACAGGGACATGTTGGGTGCAAACTATAGCGGCTGGCATTGAAAATGCATTAATAGAACAGAATCCTACAGTTAGAATTAATCCATATCAAATCTCTGCTGCAGTTTATCAGGATGAAGATAATGAAATATTGATTTCTTCTTCTAAAGATGGATTTGAGAACGACGATCCTCTTTATCATTATGAGTTTGGAGGAAATAGCGGTGTGGCCGATTTCGCCTTGCTTTCTGGTAAGTCTCCAGTAATTATGGATGAAAAGTATAGAGAAGATGAAACAAAGGCTGTTAAAATTTATGAAGATTCTGAATTAGTAGCAGACTATCAAGTTGATTCTATAGATTATGGAGGTGAACTTTATATACAAAATGCTGAATCTAGAGATTATGAAATTGACGCGATTAAAAGTTTAATATGTAATGATAAAAGAACAGTTTTTTTATCTTATAATGCTGATTACACAACTAAAAATGTTAAATATTATAATCCAGAAACTAATGCACAGTATTGCGATGAGAAAACGGATCCAAATCATGCAGTTACAGTTGTTGGATGGGACGATAATTTTTCAAAGGAAAATTTTAAAGAGGGTTGTCAACCTGAAAATGATGGTGCATGGATAATTAAAAATTCGTGGGGAACTTATGCCTCAGAGGATGGTTACTTTTATCTATCATATGAGGATAAAACCCAGAACTATTATAATTCTTATGTGGTCAATTTTTCTGATAATGATGATTATGAGGGGATTTATAGCTATGATGATTTTGGATGGGGAACAAGTCTCTCGTCTAAGGTTTATGTTAAGGAAGAAAAATCGCCAAAAAATGGCTATGGTGCTAATGTTTATGTTGCGGAAAATGATGAAGAAATTGAGTATGTTGGATTTTATACAACTGATTTAAAGACTGATTATTCTATTTCTGTATATACTGGAGTTGAAGATGGAGAGCCGGAATCTGGGGAGTGTGCTATTGATAGACAAGAAGGAAGTAGTAACACTTGTGGATATAAGAGGGTGAAATTGAATAAGCCTGTTAAGATTTCAAAGGGTGAAAAATTTAGCGTGGTTGTTTATTTTGACAATGCTAAATATAGATTTCCAATTCCTGCTGAATCATTGACTATTGTTGATGCGGATGATGAGTCTAATTTTGATAAATATGGCAGTAGGGGAGAGAGTTTTATTAGTAGTGATGGCAAAGAGTGGACTGATATTCAGGATATTGGACATGAAATGAATGGAGTTGTTTCTGGTTTTACTGATTATAAATGTAACAAAATTACTAATTTATGCATAATGGCATATACAAATAAGCTTAATTCAGATGGTGAGGCGGCCTCCTCAGTTAATTTTTCAGAATTAGAGGGAATGCTTGCAAAGGGGACAGAAATTAAGCTTAGTGCGTGTGATGGCGATAAAATATATTATTGTATAGATGATGGAGAATATCAGGAATATACAGAACCTATCGTTTTTAATGATGATTGTGAGATTTCTGCATATGCTGTTACCGATGGGAATTTAGGGAATGTGAAGACCAAGAAATATACAGTTGCAGATTCAATGCTTAGCGATTTGGAGATTGTTACTGACGATGAAACTTCCTTTACACATATGTCGGTTTGGAAGGATAATGAAATGGAAGTTGAGGGCGTTCTTGGTGAGACCTTTAATGTTAGGGCGTTTGGAACGGATACTATTACGGTTGATGGTGAAGAGGTTAGCTCTAATGAATTATCTCAGGACTATACTTTTACTGATACGGAGCAGGTGATTACTGTGAAATCCACTGCGGAAGGAAAGAATGCCACTACATATAAATTTACAGTGATTGGTAGCATTGAGCCTACATATTGTTATTTTGATTATGAAGATGAAATCATAGATTTTGATGATGAGAGTTTTGATGTTTATTTTAATGATGATGAACAGTTAGAAGATGGTCAAAGTGTAACGGAGTTTGTGGATAGTAAAAATAAGAAAAAAGAATTATATATTTATAATGAGGGAGAAAAGGATAAAAATAAGAAAAAGTTAGCCGTTGAAGAATTACCTGAAAGATATGAATATGGGGATAGTGTTAATAATATTGATTATGAAAATGAGGTGCTAAATGATCTCTTTTCTGAATATAATATTTGGTCCTTTAACGAGGATATGAGTGATGCAACGACTGCTGATTTTGAAATTCCAGTTGAACCGGGTAGGGATATTTATCTTCAATATGTTGGAAATGATAATATAAGAGAATTTAGCTCTATACCTTTAAGAATTCAAGTTCCAAAACGACCTGAGGCGAAGGTAGATGAAGAGGTTGAAGCGGGAATAAAGGTTTCTGGTGATATTTTAACGATGACATTGAAGAAAGGTCATAATTATTATTTTATAGAAAATGAAGATATTGAAAATTTAGAGATTTTTGATGATATTGAAAAGGAAATGTACATTAGACTTGAAGAAATTGATAAGGGAAAAATTAATGTAATGTATTCCGATGTTGCGACTGATGAAAGTTTTGAAAGTGAGCCTATTAATCTTGAATATGAAATAGATTATGATAAGGATATAGTAGAATATCAAGAAGTTAAGATTAATTTAGTTGATAATAATACTAATGAAGTTGTTGCGGAAATCATTCAAGAAGTTAATCAGTATTATAATATTGTGAGCGTTGATGATATTGAATTATTGATGCCACCAGTGTTTAGCGATAGGAGTATTTTTGACGAGGGACAGGAGGATTTGGTCTTTGAATTTGATGAGGCTGGAAAGGTTATTCAGCCGGAAGAGGGGACAAATGTCTATGTCAATTTAGAGGAAGGCTATGGTGATTTTGAATATGACATTGTTTTCTATGACTTAGATGGTAATTTGATTGAGACTAGCACAATTAAGAATGATAAAATAGGATATATTTTGAGTTCGAATATAGATTGTCCAAAAGGATATAAATATGCAGAACTTGATTATGATACTATTGAGGATGAGAATTATAATTGTGCAAGTACATTATATTTAGATTATCTTAATACAGTTGAGTATTATGATTCTGGTCAAGAGAATAAGCCGAAGGATGAGAATGTTGACAGGGTGTGGCGTTTGGGTTCAAAGAGAGTTGTTGCTCTTGTTGAAGAATCTGATGAGGTGACGCCATCTGAAACTGTAGCACCGGTTGCTACGGATAATCCGACTCAGGCATTAACTGGAGAGACAGATAGTCAAGGTAAAAATCAAGATACTGGCACTCAAACAACCCCTTCTACTGCTAGTAGTGCAACTGCTACTGCAGTTCAAACAACTGAGGATTCAGGTGATTCTCTTTTGAATACTAAGTTTGCAAAGAAGGGAATTGTTTATAAGATTACTTCTTTTGATAAGTCTTCGGGAAATGGAGATGTTGTAATCTGTAAAGTAAAAAAGAAGAAGCAGAAGAAGCTAAAAAGCGTTACAATTAAGAATACGGTTAAATATAAGGATTATAAATTTACAATTAAGAAGATAAATAAAAAGGTGTTTTCTAAGTGTAAAAAGCTTAAAAAAGTTACCTTTAAGACGGCTTCGGTGATTAAGATTGGTAAGAAGGCGTTTAAGGGGGTTAAAGAAAGTGCTAAGTACTATGTTCCTTCTAAGCTGTTTAAGAAATATAAAAAGGCGCTAAAAAAAGCGGGGGCTAAAGGTGAGATTTATAAAAATTAATTAGGGTTTTCTAAAAAAA
>JAILNN010000150.1 GCA_024691565.1 Lachnospiraceae bacterium
CCTCAAATTCATTGACTTAGCGCCATCATCACCTTCTGGTGCAAACTCCCAAACTTCGTCGTCCCTATTTTCTTTTCCCGACGAAAATACCATCAAATCATCCTCATTTTCTTTTATTTCATAAGCCTCCTCTGGAAGATATTTTTCTAAGCAATCAGCCAAACTCTTCACATTAACAGGCTTTGACATATAATCCGAAAAGCCTTCCTTCAGATAAATGTCTCTTGCACCCACAACAGCATTCGCCGTAAGCGCAACAATATATGTGCTTTTCGGAACTAAATCCCTATTTTTTAATTCCTTCAAAGTCTCAATACCGTCCATTTCCGGCATCATATGATCAAGTAATACTATATCATATTCCTTCTCTTTCATATACTGCAAAGTTTCATTTCCAGACTCAGCCAAATCCGGCTTGATACCAAAAAGCTTAAGAATATTCTTAATAACCTTAAGGTTCATCTCATTATCATCAACAACCAAAATTCTTGCATTCGGCGCAACAAATAAATCGTCCTTCTTTATTCTTCGATTCCTATTCTTTAGTCTCTCATTTAAGTTGCCAATAGGCGATGAATCAGCCACCTTCTGCTCAAGGTCAAATGAAAACTCAGAGCCCACTCCATATGTGCTATCAACCTTAAGTGAGCTACCCATCATATTTAAAAGACTCGTAACAATCGAAATTCCAAGTCCAGTTCCCTCGATATCATGATTACGAATTTCATCTAATCTCTCAAACGACTCAAAAAGCTTAACCGTATCCTCTTCCTTAATTCCAATTCCCGTATCCTTAACCGAAACAAAAAATTTCACCTTATCATTTTTCATTTCAAGCAATCGAATAGAAAACCTAATGTACCCCTTTTCAGTATACTTCACTGCATTGGTAAGAAGATTCATAATAACCTGAGCAACCCTAACATTATCACCAATCATGGCACATGGAAGGTTCTCATCAACATCAACTTCAAACCTAAGTCCCTTATCATCCGCTCTTTGCGAAATCGTATTAACAAGGTCATGAATAAACGATGCCGTATCATACTTAATAGGCACAATAGTCATCTTACCGTCCTCAATCTTAGAAAAATCAAGGATACTATTGATGATTGTCAAAAGGGTATTACCAGCCGAATCAATATTGCTGGAATACTCCAAAATATCCGGATTCTTAGCCTCTCTAAGAATCATTTCATTCATTCCCAAAACCACATTAATAGGAGTTCTAATCTCATGTGACATTTGAGCAAGGAACACACTCTTCGCCTCAGACGCCACCTCAAATTTTGAAATCGCATTAACCTCATTAGTAATATCGGAAAATACGCATATATAACAAAAGGCCTCGCTGTAGCTATCCCTAACAGCGCTAAGCTGAACTGAATAAGCCACATCACCCTTTTTATCCCACAACTTGATACAGTAAATCCCCTTCATAGCCTTGTTAAAGGCCTCTTCTACCATATCCTTATCCATCTTGAAGAAATCATCTAATTCCTTCATGTCATAATCGTCATAATCACTCTTATTTCTAACATACTCATTTACAATAGCAGTCTTGCGATTAAGGTCAAAAACAATAATTCCAGTCTCAATAAAATCAAAAATATTATCTTTAATATTACCCATTCTAATGTCGAATGAGCTAAGCTGAGTCGCGCCATACCACATAACAATCGCACAAGAAGCGGCACCTATACCCGAAGTAGAAACTGCATAATGCCCAAGTGACGGTAAAAGCGTGTCTGGAATAGTAAAAAACAAAAGTATAAAATTAGAAATAAAAGCAAGCACAAGGAAATGACGCAAACGCTTAAATTTATTATTAATTATCCAAATTATTCCAAAATAAATAAGTGATAGGAAAATTAGTAAAATATATAAACCATGAATTCTTCTGTTAAATGCAAATTCACTATTAGCCTTCCACGATGTATATCCACTCAGTCGATAGAAAACATCAATACCACTCTTAGAATATAATAAATAATCAATAATTGAAATGATAATACTGAAAACCTTTGCATTATTTATAAACACAGTCTCCGCAGCGGACATTTCAGCCACAAGGAAAACCTCAGTCACCAAAAATGCATTTATAAAAAAACAACCAACCTTCCTAAAATCATCGCATAAAGATAAGTCATAACTCATTCCAACAAGCGCATAGCTCAAACACCATAAAGCAGAAAAAACACCATAAAAGCATATATATAACTTAATATTTCCAGTAGATTTCCTGTTTCTAATATAAAAGCTAACGCCCATAACGCCTGCAATAGCGCCTACTATAATTAAAATACAATTAACAATCCACATATACATACCTCGGCATGAAACAAAACGCCTTCTATTCTTCCCTTAACTTATATTCTTTATCTTCATCTATCATCTCAAGCATAATCTTCCCAAAAGTCGGATCAAACTGCGTTCCAATGCATCTCTCAATCTCCGCCCTAACTTCAGCCTGAGGAAGCGGATAACGATAACTTCTGTAACTTGTCATCGCATCATATGCATCAGCAACTGCAATAATTCTCGCCTCAACTAAGATATCCTCTCCCGCAAGTCCATCCGGATATCCAGTTCCATCATATCTCTCATGGTGCGATTTCGCCGACTGCGCAAGCTTAGGCATCTCCTCGATTTCACTCAGTATCTTATACCCCAAAACAGGGTGAATCTTGATAATATCATACTCCTCATCAGTCAGCTTATCCGGCTTATTAATAACCGTATCAGGGACTCCAATTTTACCAACATCATGAAGCAATCCCATCATATAAATATCTTCAAGCCATTTTCCTTTATATCCCGCTCTTCTAGCAATCTCCCTTGAATACTCAGCCACCCTGTTTGAATGACCATTGGTATATGTATCCTTCGCATCAATAGCCGATGCAAGCGCAGTAACGACATGAAGTGAGAGCTTTTCGTTCTCCTTTGTTTTCTTCTCAACCTCCTCATAAAGATTTCTCTGAAGATGATCCAAATCTATCATATGACGCACGCGAAGAACCAAAATTTCAGGCACAAAAGGCTTCTTAATAAAGTCCATAGCCCCCTGAGATAAGCCCTTAACTTCAGTACCCTCGTTTTCATCCGCAGTAAGAAAAATAACCGGAACATCCTTACCCTTTTGCGTCTTTCTAAGTGCATTAATAGTTTCAAAACCATCCATGTCAGGCATCTTAATATCAAGCAAAATCAAATCAGGCGTATCATTCTCCTCAATATACTCCAAAAGCTTGATTCCAGATTTAATTGCTGTTACCCTCATATTTGCTTTACTCAAAATGCGCCCAGCCATCTTCAAATTAGTCTCATTATCGTCAACAACAATAACCCAATCTGCCATTTTAAACCTCCCTATAATATAAAAACCATTTAAAAATTCTTTTTCAAAATAAAATCCTTTTTAATTAAATTCATTTTTTTCAAAATAAAACAAACAATGCTCCTAGGAATTAACAATTCTCCTAAAATCAGCAATAATCCTAAATTTAACAATGCTCCTAGGAATTAACAATGCTCCTAATTTCATTTATCAAATCCTGATATTTCTCGGCAAACTCAGGATACTTCTCCAAAACTGTAGCACCATCTTCTTTCTCTGCAGCTGCCTCCAATTCCATAGCCATCTCCGACAATGAATCTGCCCCAATTGTCTTAGAAGTGCTCTTCAAAGCATGAATCTTAACCTCAAATTCATACCAATTTTCATTGTTAGAAGCCGCATCCAAAGCATCCCTCTTGCTATCATAATCCTTAACATAATCAGACAATAATTCTAGATAGAAATCATTATCTCCACTGCAGAACACTAATGCCCCTTTAGTATTCAAACCAATTTTATTAAGTTTATCTATCAAGACTGTTTTGGATATTCTACCACTATTTTCATTTTTTCTCCACTCATATTTTTCTTCAGGAAACCATTCTGCAAATTTTTTCTCCATCTGGATAACATCAATCGGCTTTGTAAGATAATCATCAAAACCTACCTCCAAATACTTCTCCTTGGAGCCAGAAATCGCATTCGCAGTAAGCGCAATAATCGCACAACCATCTCGGTCAAGCTTTTCTTCCTTAATCTTTTTAAGAGTTTCAACTCCGTCCATCTTAGGCATCATATGATCCAAGAAAACAATGTCATAGCTCTTATTTCTAAGCTTTTCGATAGCTTCCATTCCAGACATAGCCTCATCAGGAATAATTCCATTACGCTTCATAAGGCTTCTAGCAACCTTAAGATTCATCTTGTTATCATCGACAACTAAAACCGAAGCGCCTGAAACATAAAGATAATCCTCTTCTTCTCTCCTATCATTGCTATGCTTTAATCTCTCAGCATAATTGCCAATAGGTTCATCATTAATAATTTCCTGTTTAATCTCAAAAGAAAACTCTGAACCCTTTCCATACTCACTCTCAACCTGAAGCGAGCTACCCATCATATCGAGAAGCCTTGTAACCACAGACATACCAAGTCCAGTACCCTCAATATTTCTATTTCTCGTCTCATCAAGTCTCGTAAAGGACTCAAACAGCTTCTTCATATCTTCCTGACGAATTCCAATACCTGTGTCCCTAACCGAAACAAACAGCACAAAATCATCGCCATCTTTTTCCTTAGACCAAATCTTAAGAACAACCCTGCCTTCTTCAGTATATTTAACGGCATTTGTAAGCAAGTTCATAATAACCTGTCTAAGTCTAACATCATCACCATACAGGGTGCTAGGAAGATTCTCATCCACCTGAACATCAAACTCAAGTCCCTTTTCCTTCGCCCTCTCCGAAATAGAAATCACAAGGTCATTAACCAAAGACAGAACGCTATACTTAACAGGAACAAGCTTCATCTTTCCATCTTCAATCTTAGAAAAGTCCAAAATACTGTTAATCAGCGAAAGAAGTGTACGACCAGACGAACGAATATTCTCCGCATAATCCATTATCTCTTCATTATCCGTCTCTCGAATAATCATCTCATTCATTCCAAGAACCGCATTAATAGGCGTTCTAATCTCATGCGACATCTGCGCAAGGAATGAACTCTTTGCTTTACCCGCCGCAATAGCCGCATCCGCCGCCTCAGAAAGCTTTTTATTCGTCTTTTCCTGCAACTTAATAAAGTCAGACAGAAGCTTATAAATCACTATAATACAGAACAAGAATGCAACAATACAAATCAATGCATAAATAATAACTCGTCCATAAATCTTCCAAGAATTTGAAACGACATAAACCGTAAAATTCGACTCATCATTTCTACATGCATATAAAATTTTATATGTGTCATCGTAGTCCTTTATAAAATTACCCTTCTTTTCATCAGGTCTAACTTCACCATAAACAAGCGACTGCACATTAGTAGTATTGCTCTGGCTCATCTGATATGCGCCATATGGATGGTTAATAATTTCTCCCTCAGGATCCACCAAAAATGCATATCCATTCTCAGAATAACTATCACCCAAAATCTCAACCAGCTTATCCATAAAGAAGTCGATACCAAATATACCTAAAAACTCGCCATTTTCAGCATCATAAACCATCTTTGAAATTGTAAGGCAATATCCACCGGTCTGATCATCATAATAAGGATCCGAAATACTCCACCCCTTCTCAGACTCCTTAGTGTCAATATACCACTGTCTCTCTTCAACGTGCCATCCCTCGTCAGGTTCCCATCCATTACTCATGTAAACCGTATGTTCAAGGTCTGGATTTGTCATATATGTCACAGAAATTTCCGGATATTGCTCCGTAATCTTTCTAAGATATTCAACCGTACCTTCATAATCATCAAGCATTTCAGGATTTGTAGAAATAACACTCACAAACATATCCAAAATACTCTTCTGTGTATTAATCCACTCAGAAAGCTGATAATCATACTTCTCAGCCTCATTTAAGGTCTGTGTATTTCCCCATTGATAAGAAGAAGCAACATTTGTATAGAGACTTAAACACATCGTAGCAAACATAATTGCCAAAATAACGCCTCTAAACTTCTTGTTAATACTCATTCCCCTGCCAGACTTCTTCTCCTGCTCTTCCTTCTGATATGAGGACATTATGCTATTATAAGACATAATCTGTTCCATCATTTCAGAAAGTCGCTTACCAGCAGTATGAATATACGACATTTCATCTTCATAGTCTTCAGTCTGACTAACATATTCCTGGCTCGAACGAGTAAGAATCATTCCAAGCGGCTCAGACAACTGATTCGTAATCTTAGAAAGAAACTTCTCTCGCGACTCAAGCGCCTGCTCAGCCTTATCTCTATTCTTAATCGCTGAAAAATAAAGCACGACAACAACCGAAAACAGTGCCACAGATAAAAGAATTGTCACTGCAAGCTGAATATAAGAATTGCGATAAAGCTCCCAATCGCTAATTCCAACAATTAAGTACCAACCATTTCCAGACCTGGTAGCAAACAGGTTTTCATAGAACATTCCATCCTTAACTCTACCAGTAGTAACTCCCCCACGACTCTTCGCACTCGTATATATACCGGCATAATCAGGCATTGAATTTACAACCTTTTTACCAACCATATCCTTGTTAGAACATCCAGCAATAACACCCTCATCGGTAACAATAATCGCACTAACAGCATTATCCGCCATCTGTGATATATAATTCTGAATTCCCTCCAAGGTATAATCAAGACCTAAAACCGTATCACCATCACCAAGCATAACCGAAACTGTATAACAAATATCCCCAGACATAGCATCCTGATAAGGTGATGAAACATAGGTTTCACCCTGCTTCTTAATCGCTCCCGTATACCAAACACGCTCTGTCGCATTATAATCATCAGGCATATCAAAATCAGGAATAAAGCAAAAATCCGAGCCAACGATATAAGCATTAAAAGCCCCCGTATCACCCGAAATAATCTCTTCCTTCTGAGCATAAATAAAATCCTTCAGAGCATCTTTATCATCCAAATATTCTCTCGCCTTAATAGCAAGTTCCATTGTCAATTGCTCAGCATTATTTATTGTAGATTCCATCTTTCCACTAACAGACTCCAGCTGATAAGCACCAGC
>JAILNN010000179.1 GCA_024691565.1 Lachnospiraceae bacterium
GGAAGTTTTTCTTTACTCCAAACATATTCAGTTTTACCATCAGGGTCACAATAATAGAACATATTAATTACTAATGGTGTTAAAACCTTGTTCATCTTAATATGTTTGGAGTAAAGAAAAACTTCCTGTTGATGATCGCACTCCATATCTTGGTAAATTCACTTTTAAGAATATGATATGTGAAAATGTAAATGTTGCAGCTGGTGCATTTTATGGCTTACCAGAAATGCCTATTGATTCTATTGAACTCGAAAATATTAAATTCACATATGATCCACAAGCAAAAGAAGGTGTTGCAGCTATGATGACTGGTTGTGAACCTATGGTTAATCGTGGATTTATATTCTATAATGTTAAAAATATTAAGATGCATAATGTAACTTTACCTGATTTTGTAAATCAAGACATTGAAAAAATTAATGTAGAATCTTTTGAAAGAGACTAATTTGAATGCCTATTTTATAGGCATTTTTTAAATTTCTTAGATTTTTTATAATAACTTCTTTTGACCTAATTTTCTTGCGTGGCATATAAAATTAGTTTATAATAATATTGGCATTTGCCGGAAAGAGGTGTCTTATTATGAAGATTGCATTAGCTTGTGATCATGGTGGACTTGATTTAAAGAATAAGATTATTGAATTTTTAAAATCAGAAGGACATGAGGTTATTGATGAAGGAACATATACTTATGACTCATGCGATTATCCTATTTATGCAAGAAAAGCAGCAAAAGATGTTGCTGAAGGTAGAGCAGATAGAGGTATTGTTTGTTGCTCAACAGGTATTGGCGTTTCGATAGTGGCGAATAAAGTTAAAGGAATTCGTTGTGCTCTTGTCACTGATGTAACAAGTGCTAAATTAACTAGAGAACATAATAATACTAACGTTTTAGCCTTAGGACAAAAGAATGTTTCTTTTGATAGAGGACTTGAAATTGTTAAGATTTGGCTTGATACACCTTTCTCAAATGCAGAAAGACATGTTAGAAGAATTAATATGATTGAAGAGGATTAATATGGCAAAATTAGTAGTTGTAGATCATCCTCTCATCAAACATAAGCTTACTAACATAAGAAAAAAGGAAACAAATACAAAAGATTTTTATGCGAATGTTCAAGAAATTGGTAGTTTAATGGCTTATGAAATCGCTCGTGATTTCCCGTTACAAGATATTGAAATTGAAACACCTATTTGCAAAACTGTTCAAAAGGAATTGGCAAAGAAAATAGTTATTATTCCTATTTTACGTGCTGGTCTTGGTATGGTAGATGGTATTAGACAAATGATTCCATCAGCAAAAGTTGGTTTCATTGGATTATATCGTGATGAAGAAACATTAAAGCCTCATTATTACTACGCAAAATTTCCAAAAGAAATTGCTGACTGTATCGTTCTTTTGGTTGATCCAATGCTTGCAACAGGTGGTTCTGCAATAGCAGCCTGTGACAAATTAAAGGAAATAGGATGCAAACATATTAAATATGTTGGTCTTGTTGCAGCGCCTGAAGGAGTCAATGCATTACAAAATGCCCATCCTGATGTTGATATTTATACAGCATCAATAGATGAAAAATTAAACGAGTCAGGTTACATTGTACCCGGACTTGGTGATTGTGGAGATAGATTATTTGGAACAAAATAAGCAAAATCAGGAAGAAAAAAAACTAGATAAAAAAGAAGAACGCAAATCTCAAGTTACAAAACTGTCTGAATATGCACAAATTTATGCTGTTGTAAGTCAGGGGTTTTTGATGATGATTTGTGTTGCTGGTGCTGGTTTTTTAATTGGACATTACGCAATAGGTCAAGATACATGGGCAGCAATTTTGGCTGTTATCGGTGGACTAATAGGCCTTGGAATCTTTATTAGTTTACTTTTTAAACTTAAAATAGGTGGTGATAAAAATGGAAGATAAAAATGATTTGCATAAAATTGGAATCTTCGTTGCACCATCAACCTTAGTTATTGGTATTATAATTGCACTAATATTTAATTTCAGTTTAACTACTATTAATAATACTAATCATGTTTGGATGATTTCTATGTTTTTAGGACTTTTTACTGGACTTATGAATTTTAGTTTCTTACTTCGTGGAAGCCGTCCTTCCTATACGGATGCTTACAGCGGTAAGAATAACTTAATGAAAAGAAGTATGCTGTATTTCTTTTTTAGAATCATTACATTTGGAGCAATTTTCTCAATCGTAACTGTAAATCAGCTTACTGTAAATCATCCATCTTTTAATGTTATTCCTACAGCAATTGGATATTTCTTACATTTAGTAATATTCTTAATAGTGTATATAATCTTTAATCTAAAAAGAAAGAAGGAAAACAATTAATGACTCTCTTACTTTCTGGTATTGGAGATCAAATGCTTTCCCTAATAATTATATTTGTATTTTTAGT
>JAILNN010000204.1 GCA_024691565.1 Lachnospiraceae bacterium
TGGGTACTTGTAGTTTCTGTTGTACCTGGTTTATCTGTACTATAATTGTTTGTGTTGTTTTTACTTGAATTATTATTAACAATAGGTGTTTCGGATGCTATAGGTGTTGCGGATACTGTAGGTGTTGCAGGTATTATTATATAACTACTGGTAGCGGTTGGTAAAACATTCGGCTTTTCAGTAGTTTGAGATATTGCATTTTTAGAGTACCTGGCATAAAAAGTGGTGTCCTGGGTTAATGTTATATCTGTATCTTTTACAAGTTTGTTATTGTAATACCAGCCTGTAAATGTGTATCCTTCCTTTGTTGCTGTAGGTAATGCTCCAATCTTCTGGCCGTAAACTATAGCTCTTTCTTTTTCTTCGCAATTTCCACTCATTGCGTCAAAGATTAATTTATATTGGTTTATATCCCATATAAGTGATACAGTCTTATCTCCTTCTGTTTCTATGATTGTTTCTGTGTTAACTGATGTTGTAGTGTTATCTTCATTAGTTATATAATAACCGTTTAGTTTATAACCGGTCTTTTGAGCTGATAATTCGCTTAAAAAAGTTAATTTATCGTTAAACTTTACTTTTTTTTGTGCTATTTCACCTATTCCTCCCATATAATCAATACTATATGTGAATTCTTTGGGTTCCCATTCAGGGTATAAATTTAAATCACCAACTACATTATGCTTTATTGTTGAAAAGCTTTCATCGCTTAAATCTTCTTCTTTGTGCCATCCTATAAAATTATATCCATATTTTGTTGGTGTAGGTAATGTAAGACTTATTCCATAAGTTCTTTTTGTTTTATAACCCTCTTCTAATGTTTCCCCATCTGTTAAGTTGTAGTATATTGAATATTCTTCTGGTATCCATGTAGGAGTTAAACTATAATTAATACTACTTCCCGTTGGGATATTGAAAATAACATCCTTTTCGCTAGTTGACCAACCATTAAATATATAACCTTCCCTTTTCGGTATCGGTAAAGTAACATAATCATTATAAGTATATGAATATACTGGATTTTCTAATGTAACTACCTTTTTATCTATGTTGTATGTTATATCGTAAGTGCTAATTACCCATGACGCACTTAAATCTAAATCTTCATATAAACCTTTCGTTGTAGTAATAAGTTTATCTTTCCATAGCCACCCCAAAAATGTATATCCGTCTTTTTGTAGTGTTGGCAATATATAATCTTCGCCGTACTCATACTCCTCTTTGCCGGGGCTTTTTTCTTCTGATGTGTAATTAATTTTATATATTTGTTTTTTCCATTGTGCCCAAAATATTTTGTCACCAGTTTCTTTTTTCTCAATTTTTTCATATAAAATGTTGTCACTTAACCAGCCCATAAAGGTGCAGCCTTCTTTTACGATATTTATTGGTAGAATATATTCCTGATTATATACGTAAAAATAATCAGGCTCACTTTCAAATTTTCCTCCATCTCTCTCGAATATAATATTATATTTTAACGGTTCCCATTTAGCATAAACATAAATATCTTTGCATGTTCCCTTTGGAATCTTCTCTATTTTTTCTTCTGTTTCTTCGTTATACCATCCTAAAAATATATAGTTTTCCATTTTCATATTAATAGGTAAAGTTATTGTAGAAAGACATGTAAAATTTATATACAAAGTTTCTTCTTCTTGGTTTTTTAAGTATAATTTATAATTTGTTAATTCCCATTTAGCATAAAATATTAAATTTTTATTTGTATTTCGGGGTATATATGTATAAGTATCACCTTTGAAATAAGGGTTGTCATACCAACCGGAAAATGTATATCCATCCTTTTCTAGCTCTGTTACAGCACAGCCGGTTGTAGCATATGTATCAGATGGTAATATTGTGTCTTCATTATTATCATAATAATATGTACATTCCTCCGACTTACTTAGGTTTTTAAGAGTTATTGTATAATCACTAATTGCTTGTTCTGTTGCTACATTGCTTTCTGTTGTAATAGTATTTGCCCTGGCCATTATATTACTAAATGGATTTAATAACGCCAGAAGGATTATTATGTATATCATAGAGTATTAATCTCCTTATTTTTTTATATCATTTTTAAAAAATGAGAATCTTCCTGGAGGACAATAAGCTATTTTTCCGATTTCTGACACAAGTATCATTGTTCCGTCTGTCATTAAAGCGAAACGAGTCGGATATTTCAAATTTCCACACCAATCTTCTTTTAATATTTCTTTTATTTTGGCTTTTTCATTATTCATATTGTCATAAACGTAGTATTCATCAATATTTTCTTCTTCTTTTTTTTCTTTCTTTGTATGTGATTTATTATAAAATTTTTTATCTAATTCTTTTATTTTTAAAATATTTCTACAATCTTTTTCGTGCCAATCATTTAAAATTGCTATTAAATAATTGTAATTAAGTTTTTTACAATTTTGTATTGTCCTTTTAGTTGCTTCGATCAGAGCATCATCTGTAAAACCTTTTTCTTTGTACTT
>JAILNN010000221.1 GCA_024691565.1 Lachnospiraceae bacterium
TTATTTTTCAGGCTTTAGTTTATTTTATTACCTCTATCAAACGAGCTAAAAGTGTAGAATAGTCATAGTATCTTGTACTGAATAGTCAAATCAGAGTACACCAATAAAGCATCCATTCTTTTTGCTTTATAAAGGCTATTATCCTTTCATGTGTTATTTTAAACAAATCATACTCGGATTATAGCATATAAAACATTCCACAAGTGGATAAAAACTGTAGTTAAGCGGTAAATTATATGTATATGCGCAACCTATATAAACCATGTTTTGAACGTAGTAATTATTTCATCTATAAAATATCATAATATTGTCTCTTATCATTCAAGTTTTGTTTTATTTCGTGAACAAATATTATCTTGTAAAATGCTTTATTTATACCAAAATTACATATAATATTTTTTATGCTTTCATAGTATCTTTTTACCATTAATGAGTCTTCATCTTCAAAAAATACCAATAATTTCCCATTTTCATCATTACATGATACAGGTATTCCGATTAAGTTAATTATTTTATTTTCAATCTCATCGAGATTGATTCTTATTCCACATATTTTTGCAATTCTTCTTTTTCTGCCATTAATATATAGAAATCTGTCCGAATCAACTTCTCCCATATCACCTGTTAATAATATTCCTTTATTTAAATCTCCTTTTTCCAAATCTTTATAGCTTTCCGCATATCCAAGACATACATTCTTTCCGTAATAAATTACTTCTCCATCCTTAGCTATAGATACTTTTCCATTTTCTATTGAACGCCCTACACTTCCGATTTTATCAGGATATTCATTCAAATAAAAACAAGTCATTCTTGCTGTAGCTTCTGTTTGTCCATACATTATCGCAAAATCAAATCCCCAATTATATGCCAAATCAAGAAAATATCTCTGTGTATTTATATCTAAATGTCCGCCTGCTTGTGTCATCAATCGAATACTCTCGAGATTTTTATTTGCTATTGATAATTTTTTCATAAGTTCATATGTAAAAGGAACTCCGCATAAAGCACTAACTTTATTGAGTGTCATAAACTGAAAAAAATCTTTCTCAATAATATTATGGGTTGAATGTAAAAGAGTTGCATTTCTATATAAATTGGAATTTAATACCGACAGCCCATATGAATATGTAATAGGAAGCATCAATGCCGCCCTATCATCATCTCTAACATTCAAAGACATTGCTATAGATATCATGTTAGATTTAATATTGGTATAGGATAATCTTACTGTTTTTTTATTTCCTGTAGTTCCTGAAGTCAACAAAAGAAGTGCAAGCTCCGAATAAATATCATAGTTTAAATCATCTTTTCTCTTCCAAAGAAATTCGCTAATTTGGCTATATTCACTAAAAACCTCTTTTAATTCTCTCTTATTAGTCCATATATAACTCGGCTTATAAGCTTCTATGAATTTAGCGTGCACTCTAATATTAAGATTTGAAGGCACCAGCATTACCGGAATTTTATTTTGTATTAATGCTACATACATTATAATTGCGTCAATTGAATTGTCACAAACAATATATGCTAACTTTCTGTCTAACCCAGTATTAGAAATAATTTTCGATATACGATTTTTCAATTCACCGTATGTAATCACAATGCCGGTATCAGAAACCATAAAATAATTAGATACATCATTAAAATTCCACATATAATTCTCCATTTCACATCTGATGCCTTACAACCTTATATTCATCTCCATCCTTATAATACGGACATTCCCTGTAACCGTTTGAAATCAAGCGAGAATAATCATCTTCATCCATATCTATGTCACAAATATATTCGTCATATTCCTCGTCATAAATAAAATATGCGCAGCTATCGCAGGAAATACTTCCCATAAACAGGCCTCCTCTACAAACATCTTTTATTACTTTTCTACTAATATTAACTCATCTTATCCTGCTTCTCAACCTAAAATTATAATTATTCATAAATAAAATCCCTATTTTCATTTCCTACACCGGGATTCCAAAGGCTAGATTGAAAAAGCAACAAAATTGCCCAAAACTCCCCAATTTGTTGCTTCTCAAAATAGATTGATCTGAAAATGGCAACAAAATAGTCAAAAACTCCTCAAATTGTTGCCTTTCAGAAAAGATTGATCAGATAAAGGCAACAAAACAGCCAAAAACTCCCCTAATTGTTGCTTTTCTGAAAAGATTGATCAAAAAAAGGCAACAAAACAACCAAAAACTCCCTAAATTGTTGCTTCTCAGAAAAAATTCTTCCAAAATAGGCAACAAAATAGCCTAAAACTCCCCTAAATTGTTGCTTCTCAGAAAGGACTAATCAAAAAAAGGCAACAAAATAACCTAAAACTCCCTAAATTGTTGCTTCTCAGAAAAGCTTGATCTGAAAAAGGCAGCAAAACAAACAAAAGCATCCCAAATTTCAATTTCTTCTTGATAAAACAAAAATTCCGGCTATACTTTAGAATAAACCTTAAGCTAAGAAAGCAATTAATAATCCTTAAGCTAAGAAAGCAATTAATAATCCGAAATTAAGAAAGGAACTCATAATGGACAGAAACAAGAATATGGCATTACATAAAAAGAATACAGTAGCTCACTTCACTGATTTAAAGGTAAGAGCAGAAAAAACATCCTGCTATCAATTCTCAGAATTTCACTCAATAACAGACTCTGCCTTCTTTTCAGATGCTGGAATCAAGGCATACGAAGTCGACAGCTACGGCGGTTACGAAGGAGCAGAAAGAGTAGTATTCAGGTTCGGTGATGAATCACAAGTATCCTACGAAGAACCATATCCAATTGACATCATCAAAATAACAGCATCATCAAGTAAATTTGGAGAACTAACCCACCCAGACGTGCTAGGAACAATAATGGGTCTAGGAATTGAAAGAGACAGAATAGGTGATATCAAATTCTCAAACGATCCAGCCCACCCAAACACCGCCTATGTATTTGCTCTCTCAAGTATCTCCGAATACATAAAAGACAACATAAGCATGATAAGAAAGATGTCTGTAACCTGCGAAATAACGGACTCACTACCAGAAAGCATTAAAAACAACTTTCAAAACATATCACTAATAATCTCATCAGAGCGAGCAGATTGCTTCGTATCATCAATAACAAAAAAATCCCGCTCACAAGCAAGCCTCCTCATCTCAGAAAAGAAGGTCCTCCTAAACGGGATGTTAGTACAAAAAAACACAGCCTCGGTAAAACCAGGAGACGTCCTAGTAATCCGAGGCTATGGAAAATACATATATGAAGAAATAACTGGTAAAACTGGCAGCGACAATTTACACGTCACTCTTAGAAAGTACATGTAAAATTGGCACCAGACCCGAAGCGAGAGCGTGTCGAGAAAGGCCTATTGACGACACTCAGCCGTCACTCAAACCACAACGTAAATTTAGCAAATACACAAATTTAACTTGTCCTCAACCAGGCCACTCAGCCGTCACTCAAACCACAACGTAAATTTATTAAATACACAAATTTAACTTGTCCTCAGTCAGGCTGAGCTGTCGTCATATGTCTTTCGAGACCGTGTCTGGTCTCGGCACTTAGCGATTCACACGACACAAAGTGTCGTAGTGAGAGCTTAGTACCGCTAGGGCACCAGACCCGAAGCGAGAGCGTGTCGAGAAAGGCCTATTGACGACACTCAGCCGTCACTCAAACCACAACGTAAATTTAAACAACACAATCAATTAAATTTACTTCACCTTCATACTCTTCACAAACCCAGTCTTCTTCTTAAACAACTTCTTATAAATCTTTTTCTTACCCTTAGGACACTTAATTACAGCTTTCTTATTAATACCCTTGATTGCCTTAGCGCCTACCTTTGTAAGAATCTTTGTTTTAAGTATGATGTTCTTAAGATTCTTACACTTAAAGAAGGCCTTGCTTCCAATAGACTTAACATTAGCACCAATGATAACCTTCTTAACTTTCTTGTTTCCTGATAATGCACCGTTTGCAATTCCAACAACCTTATAGGTCTTACCATCACTTCCGTTTACAGTCGCAGGAATTGTAACCTTAGTAACTGTAGAACCATCTTCTAAGCCTGAGAAATTAACAGTCAACTCACTAGCGCTAACTACTGTATACTTAAGTCCAGAAGTTGTAAATGTTGTACCATCAGTGGTTGTGGCCGCAGGAGTAGCTGCAGACGCTGCACCTCCTGTTGGAGCGCTTGCTTGCTGTAGCTGTTGCTGTTGTGGTGCTGGAACGGCCTGCTCTGTTGGCGTAGGCTCAACAGGCTCCTCTGTTGAAGGTGTTGGTGGCTCTGCCGGCTGAACATAAGGCTCATCATAATCAGAATCATCATCTCCCTCAAATTTTTCTCCATAAATACCAACGCTATCAACACTAAATGTTCCACTTAAAACTTCAATTGTAAATTCATGCTCGCCATAATTAAGACCATTCACAACAACACTTGTCTGGAAATTATCAACCTTAGAAACTACATATTTTTCATCGACAACTTCTCCATCAACCGTAATCTTCAAGGTCTTTTCCTGACTATCTGACGCACCAGAAATCTCAAATCCAGAACCTGTAAACTTATATGAAAGTGTTGCACCCTCTTCAGCAGAATTTGAAATTGATCTCTGATTAACATACATTCCCTGAGCACACTGATGGCTCCACTTATCATTATAAACAAGAACTGCATTGTTCTCAGAAGTCAAATCATGTGTCACCATATTATCTGTTAATTCTGTAAGATAAGGCGCATATCCATTTAATTTTCTAACTTCGAGGTTATCAAATTGTGTATGTGTATAGTTTGAACCAAGTCCAATTCGACCAAAAGTAATTGGAGTTTCATCTTCATAAGATGTAACAAGATGCCTGTTTACATAGGCATTAATAACATTTCCTTTTCCTTCAAGAATTAAATTATTCCATGCATTAAAGCCCTTCTTAAAGACTTCATCATCATAAATAATTCCCTCTGCAACAACAGTATTATTTCTCGAAAGTGTCCATGAACCTTCACTTGTAATCTTAAATGTATATCCAGAATTTGTTGATGTAGTCTTAGAATAGGTCTGGCGCATAACAAGACTAGCGTATGACTCGTCCATCGTTGTGTCTTCAAAAAGAACATCTGTGCTAACCTTGTAATTTGTCCATCTATAATCGCCGATGACAACCAAAGCATCTCCAGTATTCCAAGCACTTCCCTTTCCTTCAACCTTACCATCTAACTGCTGTCTCAAAACATAGTTTCCATCCGAAGTTTTATATCCCTCAAATGAACCATTCAAATTATTTGTATATCTCGCAATAAAGCCTGTGTCACCACCTCGAGCAGCAACATAATCCTCAGTATCACTAGTTAAATTACCATCATCACCAAGGACAGGCACAGTCTTACCTTCATATGCAAAATCATCTGCATAAAGATATTCACTACTTGTATCCTGTGTATCACCAGTTTTATCAGTATCAAGGACAACTCTTTCTCCATCTGTAGGAAGCTCTGCGTTAAGTGAAGCATCATCCTTATTTTCAAGACTTGTAACAGTAACAATTGAGTAAGGCTTAACAACAACTGTATAAACGCCACTATCATCCTTTTCAACTGTATCAATAAGCTTCATATAGTTCTCGTTATAAGCGCCATCATCAGCCGCTCTAGTCTCCCACACTTCAAATGCATCATGAGAAACCTTCAAATTCTTAACTGAAATCTTGTATTCCTTTGTAAGTGCTGAGTTATTAACGAAAATTGTCGAGAAATCAGACTTATCAGGAGCAGCCAAAGTAAGATAACTATCAGCGCCAGTCATACCATCAACATTACGAGTTCCTGTTTCCTCACACTTCGAACTCTCAACAACCGCTCTCCAAATTCCAGCCGTGTTTGTCTCATTTTCCCATCCAGTAACCGCAAAATTGCTAAGATGCTTAAGCACCAAAAGGCCTGCATCATAGTGCATCCAACCAGACCAAGGATCACGAGCACTAACTAATTCTTTATATGAATACTGTCCGCCCTCATAGAACGAAGCAACCGCCGGCTGATAAACTATATGTGTTCTTCTTGACTCGGTAAATCCCTTAACGATGAAGTTACCCATTTCAAGGGCACTTCCAGCACCACCAATTCCAGTTCCAGAAAGCGGTCTATAGTTTGAATCTGAGAATGTAGCCTGATTTTCACTACTCCAAACTTCATAATCAAGCTCATCAGCAATCTTAGGAAGAACTCCCGTTGTATCCTCATTTGGATAGTGATAACCAAGAACTGAAATTGTCTTACCAAATTCATCCTGATTAATTACACTCTCTGCAATAGTCTCATGAAGCTGCTCAGCCTCATCACTAACAACAAACTTGATTTTTTTATAAAGTTCAAGAGCAGTCTTATCAGAAATTGTATCGGCTGTCTCATCCAAAATTAATTGATTGAAATCCAAAACAACCTGTTTATCATTCTTCTCATCCCATTTTTCATTCACACAAGGATTGATATAATCAACCATATATCCATATTTTTCATAAGCCTGTAAAATGGCCTCTTTATACCACTTATAACGTAGTTCGGTAGTATTAGCCCACTTAGGGTTGTTCCAACGAAGGATACTAACCTTAATATCAGGATTAATTTTCTTTGCATCTGCAGCAATCTGCCAACCAGGATTCCTTAAAATATTGGTCTCCTCAGTTTCAAGTCTCTTAGTTGAACTTTCAGAACCAGTAGAATTATTTCTATCATTACCCATTTCAAGCTTAACATGAGTCATAATAGGCTTATCTCCACCAAAAAGATATTGCATAAGCTTAACATATTCCTCTGGATACTGTGACTTGTAATCAAGAAGCAAGTCACTAGTTGAATTTGCCGAAAGGAAACCAAATCCCTTATAGGTCAAACCATTTACATTGTCCGCCCTCACGTTGTCGCCATCAATTGTAATCTCACTTGTAGTATCCGGCACAACTGTTTCTGCTCCTGTTTCCGCATTTGCTACGCTTGTACTTTTGCCACTAATTCCACCCAAAAAAGGTAAACCCGAAAAAATCATTGACAAGCTAAGCACCCCCACACACACTTTTTTAAATACTTTCCTCATAAAATACCTCCTATTAAATTTTTACATATTTTCAAACAACTCTAAAAACCAAATCAAAAAATATACCACCCCTAAAAACCATATCAAAAAATTACAATTTCATCTTAAACTTAATCTTTTCCCCAAATGACATACTGCTCATATATGTCTTCAAATAACCACTTTCTTTAAGTGCCTTTTTAATACTAGATGTTTCCCCATTCGAAAGTTCATCATTTTCCAATTTTATTAAATTAATCTCAAACTCAAATTTATCTTTTGCCATACCAATAATTCTTTTATGACTAAAGTGAGTAAGCCTATCAAAATCCTCTAAAAACTTATATTTTTTCTGAAGAAATTCAATCTTCTCAGAATCCGACTTCTCATCACTTCCATGAACAGGATAAATTGAAAGTGTCGCAGGAAGCACCGCAACCTTTCCATTCGCACGTCCCCAAACTGAAAATGCATAATTATAAAACTCATAATCAGCAACACTAAGTGCGTCCTGAACAAGTGAATTTCTCACCAAATAAGATGAAAGAAAAGGAGCATCCTCCATATATGCCTCTTCCTCAGTAAGAACCTTAATGTTCTTCCATTCAGTAAATGTCTTACTCTTAACCTCGCCTGTAACATCTCTAATTAATGTATTATGGGCACAAACAAGCACATCTGCATTGATTCCCATATAGTCATATTGAACCTGAAGTTTACCCTTGTCGCACCAAAATTCTGAACCATTGCAAAAAGCAAGGTAGTTTGTAACAACCATCGGCTCAACCTTATCCATAATAATCCTGCCAAGAGACGGCTCATATTCCTTCAAAGTCATAGGCACCATTATCTCAGGATATTTCATATAATAGCTCTCAATTATTTCCTGGGAATTATCAGTAGATGCGTTATTAATCGCAAAAACTTTATAAGTAAAATTTGTCTTTTGATTACATAGAACATTCAAACAATCATTTAGTGTCGCCCCATCATTATGCGCAACACAAACCACCGTAACATCAACTTCGTATGTATACATCGCCAAATTCCTCCGAATAAAAATAGTTAAAATATTACACATAATTTTATCACTATTGAAATAATTTGTAAATAAAATGATGGGGTATAAAAAGTGCCTAGACGACCATTCTCAAGCCATCTAGACACCCTTATTTTAATTATTTTTAATTCAACTGCTAATTGAAAATTTTACTCCTTGTCAACCCTTTACGAAACTGTAATCTTAAGCTTACAATTAACTCCATTAATAACTACCTTAACCTTATATTTTCCAGTTTGTAACTTCTTAGGTTTAATCTTAAGTTTCTTTTTAGTTGCTTTAAACTTAAAAATATTCTTAAGCTTAGAAGCATTCTTAACTTTAACTTTCACGCCACCAACAATCTTAACACTAATTGCTTTCTTAGTGCCTCTCTTAATTTTTACACTCTTTTTCTTAAGCTTAGGATTTGATATAACGCTAACTTCACATGTCAATGTCTTACTTCCTACAACCACAGAAATTGTTGCGCTACCCTTTTTCATGGCTGTAATCTTGCCCTTCTTGCTAACCTTTGCAATCTTTTTGTTGCTAGATGTATATGTTATGGCAGCTCCACTTGCATTTAACACATTAATCTGTGCCTTCTTACCTGCCTTTAATTTAAAGCTTGTATTCTCCAATTTAGGCTCATTTGTAGCTGCACCACTTGCAACATTAGCCCCTGTTGTTACATTAGAAACCGTAGCATTTGAAACCGTAGCATTTGAAATCGTAGCATTTGCACTACTAGAATTATTTGGAGAATCAGCGGTATCTCCCGGTTCAGCTGAATTACCAGGGTTTTGTTCTGTAGGAGAAGAAGTGTTATTCGGTTCATCAGTTGGCTTGCTAGTCTCAATAGCTTTTTCTTCTATCTTAACCTCCAAACAAATAGCTTCAGTATCATTATAATTCTCATCTCCCTTAACTTTATACCATACATAATATGTACCAGCATCTTTAGCAACAGGAATCTCTGTATTAAAGCTATTTTCTTCCGGAACATTTTTATTATCATCACCTAATGCATAATACATAGTTCCATTCTTTGCATTCCCAGCTGAAATAAGCTCCTGCTCTGATCCATTGAATATTAGTTCCTTTGTCAGAGGTACAGAAACAACCTCCGAATCTGCCTTGATAATTGAAAATGCAACGCGTGCAGTTGCACTTGACGCCTCATTGCTCATAGAAATCTCTGCAACATAATTTCCGCACTCTACCGGTGCACCTTCCAACGCATCTCCTTCCGGAGTGGTTTCACCCTCACCTGTGGAATTATAGTAAACCACCGAAGGTGTAGCCGCCAAATTAGGTATACCACCTACATAACCACTAATTGTCGCTTCCTTTGGATTTCCATCATATTTGTTATTCTCAGGAGCATTCACTACAATTTCCATAGGTTCCTCATCATAATGATATGGACAATCATATGCCTGCCCAGTACATGTTGCAGTTATCTTATTTTCCACAGCTTCATATACAAAGTTATGGTTATGTTCTCCCAATTCCAATTGATTTTCTTCATTTACCCTGATTCCATATTTAGTATTATCTGGCCTAAAATATTTTTTACAAGACAAAGCTGTTTCTTTATCCGGTAAAGCCGCCGTAAATGCTAAAGGGTAACTATAAGTTGTAATACCAATTTCCGCTCCATCCTTTAAAGTATCGGTTATTATCAAATTATTACAATCTGTATCTATATTATTAATGAAATTATTAGCTTTGTTATTTTTAACTACAGGTGTACCGGAAATATAAACTTTATTGGAATCATCGCTACATCCTATCCCTCCATATTTGTCATTTGCTGTGTTACCACTAATTAATCCACCACTCAGATATAAATCACTTGCTGTCATTCTCACTCCACCAATCTGTTTATCTGCATGATTGTCTATAATCTCTCCACCTGTCATTGTTAAAGTTGCTCCATACAAATATAAACCTCCACCAACATGAGAAACTGTATTATTAGCTATTTTCCCCCCACTTATATTAATACATGGGCGATTAGTATTACTGAAAGTTCTAGGTGTATAAATGCCCCCACCGCACGGAGCCTCATTATAACTTATCTCTCCACCAGTAATATTTAAAGTACTACCAGTATAAAGAAATAATCCACCCCCACCGATATCGTTACCTGTTTCATAGAATGACTTATCACTTTCTATACTGTTTTTGCTTATTAGTCCAGCAGACATATTTATAGTTCCATATTCTGAATAAATACCTGCTCCTATTGTTTTACCTACGTTTTCTGTTATTTCTCCACTATTAATGTTAAGAACAGGACCTTTTAAACTAATACCCCCACCACAGGTTGCATAATTATCATATATAAGTGCTTTCTCCATATTAACAATAGAGGCCACTCCTCCTTTTATGCAAAGCCCTCCTCCTAAATTAGATTTATTTCCATATATCTCAGCTTCTCCTAAATTTACATCAGCAGCATAGCAAAGTATCCCTCCACCTTCTGCACTTGCATAATTATAACAAATACTTATTCTCCCTAAGGTGAGTTTTCCGCAATAACAAAAAATTCCGCCACCTTCTTTCAAATCAGACCCACCTGTTATAGTTCCTTTTGGAGCTTCTTCACCTTTAGAATCAGCGCTGGAAATAATAGTCAAATCACCTTCATTCTTTATAACACGCCCATCTGTATCCGGTGAAGTTAATCCCCTATCAATTGTATGTCCGTCAAGATCCAATGTTACTGTAACCCCGGATGGAACACTGATTTGTACATCGTCTGAATCAGCAGTACAATCTCCAATTAATTTAACATAACCGTCTTTTTTCACTGCTTCCGAAAGTTCATCCCAAGTATCTACTTCCGTAATTGTTACTTCAGGATCAGACTCACCATCATCCTTCAAAAATTCAGCACCTGATACTTCATGCTTAGAAGCCGCCTTGGATACAACCTCTGTAACAGGCATTAGACTTGTAACCATTGAAAATGCCATGGTAACAGCAGACACTCTTTTAATAAACCTACTTGTAATCCTCGAATTATTCATAAAATCTTTTCTCATTTTATCTCCTCTTTCTACAAAACTAGCTCAGTATGTATAACTCATCAAGTAATCTATGCTTCGATAATTGTATCATTTCAAATAATATCTTTCCATAAATATTTAAAACTTGTTACCTTTAGTCACATTTTAAAAAATCCATTAATGTTTTTCGATTCGCACTTGCAAACCAGGTTTTATTATGTTATAGTCCTTTTCGTAATAATGAGTTAACTGCCACCGGGTAGTGAATGTTAGATGCATTCGTTTCACATCGTTAGGTCTTAGAAGATGTGGATACGGATGTTTTTTTTTTTCAAATTTGATAAATCAAGACTCACTTACAAGTCTTAACCTATACCTATATTGGAGTATATATATGAAAACAATAAACAAACTAACAAACTATTTTTCAAAACTAGAAATTGCACTTTGGCTCACATCCATCACCCTTATCGTCTCATCATTTTGCATATTTGACAGAGTAAATTACCTAACACTTATGGCCTCTTTAATTGGTGTAACCTCGATAATCATTAATGCAAAAGGGAATCCTCTCGGTCAATTTTTGATGATAATATTCAGCCTTCTATATGGAATAATTTCATATACATTTTCATATTACGGCGAAATGATAACCTACCTCGGAATGACAATGCCAATGGCGCTTTTCTCTCTTGTAGCCTGGTTAAGACACCCTTTCAAAGGCAAAAAATCCGAAGTAGAAGTAAATCAAATAAGCAAAAGAGAGACACTATTCATGTCTCTCCTCGCTATTATCGTTACAATTATTTTTTATTTTATATTGAAGCACTTTAATACAGCAAACCTTTATCCAAGTACCCTCTCAGTCACAACGACGTTTATTGCTGTATATTTAACCTTCAGACGAAGTCCATATTTTTCAATTGCCTATGCCTCAAATGACATCGTCTTAATTGTCCTTTGGGTACTTGCAAGCATAACAGACAGAAAATACATCTCTGTCGTTGTATGCTTCATTGCGTTTCTCTTTAATGACATCTATGGTTTTGTTAACTGGAAGATAATGGAGAAACGCCAACAATAATTGCAGGAGTTGAAAACTCGGACGGAAAACTAATTCCATAATTTCTTTTAGCAAGCACTCTATATAGTTCACTCACTCTCACATCTTCCTTTAATAGCGAGAGTTGTTTTGAACTGAGTTTGCCATCTTCATTCTTAAGAGCAACACCTAGTTTATTAACAATTGGTATTTTAATTTCCTTCAAAAGATTTGTTGAACTACTCTTCGCGCCAAGAAGCCTTGCATATGACACTTGAATTAAGACCTCTGGTGAATACTCTCCTAGAAGTTCATCCTCAGATTTTTCAATTTCAAGAGCAATGTGAAGTAAAGCTCTGCAAACCCTTGTGTATGTGTAGTTCTTTGTTTTAAGTAGCATCGCAAATTGTCTAAAATTTTCATATTTATCAATATTGCTAACTATCCTATTAGCAAGCTGTTCACTAACATCGCAATATTTTGAAAGTCCCTCACTCGCAATAGACTTAGAAGCAGCTTTAGTGTTATTTTCATCCTCACAACCGCCCTCATATTTATAAATATAATATAGAATTCTCTCATAAAGAATGTCGCTAATCATATCCTCTGAACACATAAATTCACGCTGATTTTCAAAAATTCTATTAGCAACTAATTCCGGGAAACTATTCCAAAATTTATTATCTTTATAAATAAAAATATTATTCTCTTCGGTAACTGAATCCTCAAAATTCTCTAATAATCTTCCCCTAATTAAAGACGCTGTATATATTTCATCACCCTCAATTCTCTTAATAGAAACTGGTATTAAGGACTGCCTTTTTTCAATCGCCTTTATATATTCAATCCCGAGGATATCATTTGAACCCAGATGATTTTCCACGAAAACATCCGGATTTTCCTTTTCCATCTCAATATATTCCTGTAATTTTAAAAGCTTTCCTGTTTCAGAACCGAAACAAAGATAGTCACAGATTCCAAGATTTTCAATAAGTCTAACAGCCGCTCTCGCAAAAAAAGGTGCTGATGCAGTCGCATATCTAGCAGGTAATTCAAAGACCGCATCCGCTCCCATCTCAAGCGCAAAAAGTGTTCTGTTTCTCTTATCAGTAATAGCAGGGGCACCCCTTTGAACAAAGTCACCACTCATTACAACCACTAAATTATCCGCTCCAGTAACCCTCTTAGCTTCATCAAATAAATACTTATGTCCATTATGAAATGGATTAAATTCAGCAATAATAGCAACTGTAGACATCGTCCCCTCCATTTTTCACATAAAAACCCAAACCAATTAAAACACAAATTTCAAAAACCCTAATCAAACTCAAACTCTAAAACCTGACAATTTCTAATACCAAAATCTGAATACTCAGTATTATCCAAATCATTAAAATATGAATTCACCTGACGAGCAATTCCATTATGCGCCACCAATAAATATACCTTGTCACTATC
>JAILNN010000227.1 GCA_024691565.1 Lachnospiraceae bacterium
AAACTCTTTCCGATATCAATATTATATTCTTTAATTGCTCTATAAAACAAACCGAGTTTTGGTTTACGACAATCACAATCTCTCCGATATTCCTCTATTTTTGCATCTGGCAAGTGTGGACAGTAATAAACTTTTGTTATATTGATGCCATTCTCTGCAAGTTTATTCAACATCCAGTTATTTAGTATTTTGAAATCCTCTTCTGTATAATAGCCACGTGCGATACCGGACTGATTAGTGATTATAATCAGTAAAAAACCTGCATCTTGTAGAAGCTTCAAGCCCTCAATAACGCCGGGCAGAAATACAAAGTCCTCTATCTTGTAGAGATAGTTCTTCTCCACATTGATAGTACCATCCCGATCTAAGAAAACAGCCTTGTTCATCAATTTATTTTGCAGACAATTTAGCTTCTGATATCTCACAGAGAATATGGATGATGTTAATATGGCACTCCTGTACCCTTGCGGTGGTATTGCAATGTACTATAATAGGATAGTCAACCTCCTTCGCAATTTTTCCACCATCCTTTCCGAGCAATGCTGCTGTTTTTGTCCCAAGTTCTTTTGCCTTTAAAACGGCTCTGAAGACATTTTCACTGTTCCCGCTTGTGCTGATGCCAATAAAGACATCACCAGGCTTTACATGTCCTTCAGCCTGACGTGCAAATACATCATCATAGCCATAGTCATTTGCAATGGCAGTCATTGTTGCCACATCTGCATTTAAAACTACAGCAGGCCATGCCTTTCTTTCTTTTACGAAACGGCCAACAATCTCTCCTGCAAAATGAAGAGCATCCGAAGCAGAACCTCCATTACCACAGATAACCAACTTGCCGCCCTTTTTGATACAATCTGTAATAAGATCAGCCAACTGAGAGACGACCTCTAAAGTGGCGGTATCTGCAAGAAGATTTGTTTTCGCCTCAATGCTATCATTGATTCGCTGGCGAATAATATCTAAATTACTCATTGCTTTGTGTATTAATCTTATTAATGATATTACTAGTAGATTTTCCTTCAACAAATTGAATCAATTCCACTCTACCGCCACGAGCTTCCACAATATCTCTTCCAACTACATTCTCAATTGAATAATCTCCACCCTTTACCAATATGTCTGGCTGAATGGTTTTGATAAGTTCGTATGGCGTATCTTCATCGAATAGCACCACATAATCAACAAAACCAAGAGCAGAGAGTATCTCCATTCTATCTTGTTCAGGATTAACAGGTCTGGAAGGACCTTTAAGTCTTTTTACTGATGCGTCTGAATTAACACCTATCACAAAAATATCTCCTAATGTTGATGCCCGTTCTAGATATCTTTTATGTCCAACATGAAGAATATCAAAACAGCCGTTTGTGAAGACTATTGTTTTATCCTTATGCTCTTTTCGGAAAGAAGGAATTTCAGAAGGAGTAAGAATCTTATGGAAAGAACCGGCATCCTTATTGGAGAGATAATCCCTCACCTCATGGATATACACAGAAGAAGTACCAACCTTTCCAACCTGAATACCTGCGGCATAATTTGCAATTGAGACAGATTCATCCATATCAATATTGTTTGCCATTGATGCTGCAAGATAAGCTATAGTGGTGTCTCCAGCTCCAGAGACATCAAAGACCTCTCTACACTCAGCTGGAACAAAATGAGCAGGTTTGCTATCTCCTACCAAAACCATTCCCCTGGCACCACAAGTGCAAAGCACATATTTATTGTTGCACTTTATTCTAAGATATTCTGCCGCTGTTACTATCTCTTCATCGGTTTCTACAGGCATTCCTGTTAGGTCATGCAACTCCTTTTGATTTGGCTTAAGCAAAGTCGCGCCCTTATACTTCTCTACACTTGGATCTTTAACATCAATCACCACCGGAATTCCATACCGATTAGCCTGTTTAATAATGCCTTGGGTAAAATCCAACGTTAAAAGACCTTTTAAGTAGTCAGAAAGAATAATAAGATTGAAGCTCTTGATACAACCATCAAGCCGATTAATCAACTTATCACATGTCTCTTTTGAGATAGGCGTTGTATCCTCAACATCTAGCCTAAGTACCTGCTGATTGTTTCCAGCCAAGAACCTTGTTTTTTGTGTTGTCTGGCGGCTAGTAACTTCCATTAAGTCTGTATTGACTCCTTTTTCCTCAAAAAGCCTTAGTAATGTATGACCACACTCATCTTCTCCTGTGATTGACATCATTGATACATTTTGGTTGGCGGCAACAAGGTTAGCAGCCACGTTAGCTGCACCACCCAAGACACAACGCTCTGACTTTTTCCTAAACACTGGAACGGGTGCCTCAGGAGATATACGTTTAATATCTCCAGTATAATAGTTATCAAGCATTATGTCGCCAATCACCAAAATTGACTTCCGTTTTATAGCTTCAAGATGTATCATATGATTAATAGGTAAGATAATCTTTACTTAAATGATTCTGTACATAGTCTTTAACGCCACTCTCGACATCTGCAAAGGGCTTAGAATAACCTACTCCACGCAAATG
>JAILNN010000046.1 GCA_024691565.1 Lachnospiraceae bacterium
ATAAAGTCCTGCAGGTTTTCCCTTCAAAAACTTAGCTGCAGCAATCGAACCCTTTCCAAAAACAGCCTTAGAATAAGCTGTATGCTTAAAGGTAATCACTTCATCGGTTCCTGCAAAAATAACCTCATGTTCACCTACAATATTTCCACCTCTAACAGCAGAAATTCCAAGTTCCTTCTTGTCACGAGGCTTGCTCACCTGTGAACGATCAAAAACATATTCATATTGATTGCCAACTGCTTCATTAATGCTATCAGCAAGTGCAAGAGCTGTTCCTGAAGGAGCATCCTTCTTAAGATTATGATGCTTCTCAACGATTTCAACATCAAAACCTTCAGTAGAAAGCTTTTTAACAGCATCCTTAACAAGATTTAAAAGTAGGTTAACACCTACAGACATATTAGCTGACTTAAGAACTGCTGTCTCACTACCAGCATCCTTGATTTTCTGAACTTCCTCAGGAGTAAATCCTGTAGAACACTCAACCAATGCAACCTTCTTTTCCTTAGCATAACTAAGAACTGAATCAAGCACCTTAGGTGATGAAAAATCAATGATAGCATCTGCTTCTTCTTTAACATCAGCAATATTTTTATATACAGGGTAATCTGATTTCTGCTCATCAAAGATATCAACTCCAGCAACAATTTTTGCTTCAGCATCTTCATTAACAAGGTTTGTAATCATCTGACCCATATGACCATTACAACCAACCATAATAATATTAGTCATGGTATGTCCTCCTAATCGAACAATATTTATATGAAATTATTTCAAAATTCCTGCCTTCTTAAGTTCTTCCTTAAGAACAGCCTTATTTGCATCTTCCATTTCTGTAAGAGGAAGTCTAAGAGAACCTGTATTATAACCAATCATATTCATAGCAGCCTTAACTGGAATTGGGTTAACCTCTGAGAAGAGAGCCTTGATAAGTGGAATATATTTAATCTGAAGGTCTGCAGCCTCCTTAACCTTTCCTTCCATGTAATACTGAACCATGTTATGTGTATCCTGTGGTGCAACATGTGAAAGCACTGAAATAACACCTTTTCCGCCAAGTGAACAAATAGGAACAATCTGATCATCATTTCCAGAATAAACATCAACCATTCCTTCACATCTGCAGATAATATCAGCAACCTGAGAAAGGTTTCCACTTGCTTCCTTAACAGCAACAATATTGTCAACACCCTTAACGAGGTCAGCAATTGTCTGAGGCTGAATATTCACACCAGTACGTCCCTGAATATTATATAAAACAACAGGAATATCTACGGCACCAGCAACAGTACTAAAATGCTTCTTTAAACCATTCTGAGTAGCTTTATTATAGTATGGTGACACAACTAAAAGTCCATCAGCTCCTACTTTCTCAGCTTCCTTAGAAAGATAAACTGCTGTTTCAGTACAGTTTGAACCAGTACCAGCAATAACTGGGACTCTCTTGTTAACCATGCTAACACACTGCTTAATTGTCTCAACATGCTCTTCATGTGTCATTGTTGATGCCTCACCAGTTGTTCCACAAATGATAATCGCATCAGTTCCATTGTTAATCTGGTCATTAACTATCTTCTCCATCTCGGCATAGTTAATGCTACCATCAGCATTCATTGGTGTAATAAGCGCTACACCTGCTCCTGTAAAAATAGCCATAACAATTTCCTCCTACTTAATATGTAATATTATAGAAATTTTCAGTCAATAAATTAACCTTGGCTGAATTATACTGTAGTATCCTTTTCTAAATCGATTTTAGAAATAACATCTGCATATTCAGCTAACTCATCAGGTAGCCTCAAACCTGTTATAACTAATCTCTTTAAATTATGAGTCTCAACTATACTAAGAATATCCTCAATCGTAATGATTCCAAGGTCTATCAAACCAAGTACCTCATCAAGAACAAGAACATCGCATTCCATCGAATTAGCAACCTTCTTAGCAAAGTTAAAACCATTAATAATATTTTGTTTTTCCTCTTTTTGTTTGACAGTCGAAAGTGAATCAAACGACTCAGTTTCCCTCTCAAATCTAAAAAGCTTAATCTGTGGTTCAAGCTGTGAAAGGTATGCATACTCTTCCATATCACTACCCTTTAAAAACTGGATAATAATAGAAGAATATCCCATGCTAGCAGCTCTAATACACTGTCCAACTGCTGCAGAGGATTTACCCTTGCCTTTACCATAATAAATTTGAACTATTGATTCTTTCATAATATCCTCATTTATTCAATATGTTTAGTTGTTTAACCTATGTATTATATATTTTTAACCAACAAATGTAAAGAAAATGTTTTTATGTACTACTATGCTGTATGTGAATTCAAACGATAAAACTTGCAAATGATTTCTATCAAGTCATCCTGAGTTAGGCTGTTCTTTTCTATGAAGACTTCTTTAATTCTAATAAAGAGCTCTTCTACCTCATCAGTTACAATTCTAGCAAGTTCATCAATCGCACTAAGTCGCTCCTCTCCCTTAAGCATCCTTTTTAACGCAATAGTAACCGTACGATAAATAAAATAATTTTCAAGAGTAAATAGAATTGCTCTTTTTCTTAGTCCGCTAAATACATCCAACTCTATCGCATCCCTTATTTCGCCGCTTCTCTTTCTAGTTTCTTTAAGAAAATCATCGAAAAGCAAGCCTTCTTCAGCACTTTCATCCTTAACAATAAAAGAAACCTTTTCATTAATAAGGTATCTAGCCACAATTGGACAGGCTGCAGACATAGATAGATAAACCTTTTCAGAATTCATATACACAAGTCTCGGAAACTTCTTACATGTAAAAGAAAGAAACTCTTCTCCCAAATTCTTCTGAATAACACAAAGACCATCCTTATTAAGCATACTACAGCTATATTCGGTCTCATTAGGTAAATCAAGCCCTAGTTCATCCATATCAAGATTACATCCATAACCTCTTTCGGTGAAATAGAGTCGACCATCCATTTCAAAAATATTACCTAGGATATACTTCCTAAGAGTCTCATTTTTAATCTGTTTATAAGAAGAATAAGTTTGCTTATCCACCTCAATCTTCCATCCGGTGCAACAATCAAACTCGCAATCCGAAGCTTTGCACACAAAATCCTTATATAAATCAAGGAGAATCATTAAAAGATAACTTTATTCCTATTAGCAAAAAGTCTTCCACCACCAGTAATTATGGAAACGCCAATGCCAATTCCAGCAACAATTAAGATAATTCCCATAACTACATTTACAACGCCTACTGATGTCATAGTCTTATAAACCTTTTCCATAGAATCCCCCTCCAAAAAAACATTATCGTTGTTTAATTTTTCTTTACTCATAATTAAAACCTCCATCGGTAAAATTTATGATTGACTAGCTCCATAGAGCTTATAGTACTCATTAATAGCATTATTAATTTCATCATCAATAAGAACCTTACCATTAACCTCGCGGTTATAAAGATACTCTCTAACTTCCTGCATATTTACAATAGCTGCAGTATCGAAACCATAGGTTTCTTTAATTTCAAGAAGTGCAGTCTTATCAGAATTAAGACCTTTTTCCATTCTATTCAAAGAAACAATAAGACCTAAAATCTTAACATCTCCCTGTGCCTTGATGATCGGGAAAGTTTCCTGAATTGACTTACCAGATGTTGTAACATCCTCGATAATAACAACTCTGTCACCATCATTAATCTTAGAACCAAGAAGAATTCCTGTATCTCCATGATCCTTAATTTCTTTTCTATTTGAACAATAACGAACCTCTTTACCATAGAGATTATAATAAGCCTCAGCAGTAATAACACTCAATGGAATACCCTTATAAGCAGGTCCAAAGATAACATCAAAGTCATCACCAAAATTATCATGAATAGCCTTTGCATAGTACTCACCAAGACTCTTAAGCTGTTTACCAGTTACATAGGCACCAGCATTCATAAAAAATGGAGATTTTCTACCACTCTTCAATGTAAAATCACCAAATTTCAAGGCATTACATCCTACCATAAACTCAATAAATTCTTTCTTATAATCTTCCATACGAGACCTCTTTTCTGAGCATAAGCTCGTTTTGTTTTAAAGTAAATTAATTTTGTATATATTTCAAAAAGCAAATTATAAAATCTTAATCAAATCATTAATATCATCAACAGAATATCTTTCCATATAAGCTTCAATTCCCTTAACAACCTCTTCTGTCGCCTTTGGATTATTGAAGTTTGCTGTACCTACAGCAACCATTGTAGCACCAGCCATCAAGAATTCAAGAGCATCCTCAGCAGTCTGAATTCCGCCCATTCCAAGAACAGGAATATTAACTGCATGACTAGCTTCATAAACCATTCTAAGCGCAACAGGCTTAATTGCTGGACCAGAAAGTCCACCTGTCTTATTAGCAAGAGCAAAAGAACGCCTATTGATATCAATCTTCATTCCAGTAAGTGTATTAATTAGGGAAATAGCATCTGCACCACCACTTTCAGCAGCCTGAGCCATAACCTTAATATCCGTAACATTAGGAGAAAGCTTCATAATAACTGGCTTCTTTGAAACCTTCTTAATAGCCCCAGTAATCTTTTCGACCATCTTAGGATCAGTTCCAAAAGCAATTCCACCGCTCTTAACATTAGGACAAGAAATATTTATTTCATAAAGGCTAATTGCATCCTCAACATTTAATTTTTCCACAGCATCCAAATACTCATCTTCGCTATGACCGCAAACATTAACAATAACCTTAGTATCAAAACCTTTAAGAAACTGCATGTCTCTCTCAAGAAAAACATCCACACCAGGGTTTTGCAAACCAATGGCATTAAGCATTCCGCCAGTGGTTTCAATCACTCTAGGAGTAGGATTACCTTCCCAAGGAACACTAGCAACACCCTTAGTAGTAACCGCTCCAAGCATATTTAAATCTGCGAATTCTGAGAATTCCATTCCAGAGCCAAAGGTTCCAGAACAAGTAGTAACAGGGTTCTTCATCTTAACCCCAGCAAAATCAACTGATAAATTCATAAACTGCCTCTCTGATATTTATTAGTATAGGGACTTAAAATTCCTAAAGAATAACCTCTGACGAGCGGAAAACTGGTCCCTCTGTACAAATTCTTGTATTATTAACATGGCTATGCTCGTCAACATCAACAGTCTTACAAACACAACCAAGGCATGCTCCAATTCCACAAGCCATATGTTCCTCAAGAGAAACATAAGCAGGAATATTATTCTCAGAAGCATAAGAACTGATTCCTCTAAGCATTGGAAGTGGTCCACAAGAAAGGATTACATCAGCCTTAACTCCAGATGCCTTAAGAGCATCAATTACAGTACCCTTAGTTCCAACAGAACCATCATCAGTAGAAATAATAACCTCAGAATACTTCTTAAAATCGTCAATTAAAAATAAGTCATTACTTCTATATCCAAGGACTGCATAAGCCTTTTTACCCATCTCATGAAGTTTCTTAACAACGCCAAGCATTGGAGGAATACCAATTCCACCTCCCATTGCAACAAAGCTTGCATCATCAGGTAAATTATTCTCACTAATTATTTTATCAAAATCATATCCATTTCCAAGAGGAGCGATAACATCAATAGTATCATCAGACCTAAGACTTGAAAATGCCTTTGTACCAGAACCCACAACTCTGTATACCAAGCGAAGCACCATATCCTCAACATTAGCTTCACAAATACTAATAGGTCTAGGAAGAAGCATGCTTCCATCAGAAACATAAAGAGAAACAAACTGTCCTGGAAGCGTATTCTTAAGAGCTGTATAATCATCTCTAAACTTGATTTTCAAATTGAAAATACCTTCAGAGATTTCCTCCTGAGAAATTACTAAAGCCGTTTCACGACTACGATTATTGTTTAAGCCATTATTATTCATATACTCACCATAGTTAAAAAGTTTTATTTATTTTCCAAGTGCACCATTGATATCAGCAATCATATCAACAACAGCCTGTCTAGAAGCATCAGCAAAGTTATCACCACCAAATTTTGCATACTTCTCCTGCTTCCATGCAGCAATAATTCCACGAGAAGAATTAACGATAGCACCAAGTCCATCATCATTAAAGTAATGAACAAGGTCAGCTGCCTTACCACCTTGAGCGCCGTATCCTGGAACCAAGATATATGTCTTAGGCATGAGTTTACGAAGACGAGCACCCATTTCAGGATAGGTAGCGCCAATTACACAACCAACGTTACTATAGTCACCATCCATTGAAAGTGCGCCCCACTCATTAACCTTATCGGCAACGATTTCATAAAGAGGCTTAGAATCAACTTCCTTATCCTGGAATTCACCACTAGATGGATTAGATGTCTTAACCAAAACAAAGATTCCCTTGTCACATTCATTACAAACATCGATAAAAGGCTTAATTCCATCTGTTCCAAGATATGGATTAACTGTTGCAATATCCTCATCAAAGGCAGCATATGTGTTAGAACCAACTGTTACCTTACCGAGATGACCAACTGCATAAGCCTTAGAGGTAGAACCAATATCACCTCTCTTAACATCACCAATAACCACGATACCCTTTTCATGAGCATAATCAACTGTTTCCTTAAAGGCTCTAAGTCCCTCAACGCCAAACTGCTCATACATAGCAATCTGTGGCTTTACAGCAGGGATAAGATCCGCTGTAGCATCCATTATCTTTTTGTTAAATAAGAGAACAGCCTCTGCAGCACCCTTTAATGTCTCTCCATATTCTTCAAAAGCCTGTTTCTGAAGGTTTTCTGGAATATAATCAAGCATTGGGTCCAAGCCCACAACAATAGGTGCATTTTTTTCTGAAATATTTTTAATAAGTTTTGAAATCATATCCTTCTCCTTGCTGTAAAATTTTTAAAAAAGTATAACATAAACGGAGTTTTAAGGCAAGACACAGCTATATTGCATAGCAAAAAACTCCATAAAATTTAATCTAATTATGACTTAAATTTATATGCATATCTTTCAGGCACATAACCCTTAATCTTAATTCCATCTTCAACATATTCCTCAGAAACAATTCGTCCATTCTCACGAATAAAAGAAATCATTGAAGCCTCAGAATATGGAAAAGTCTTCTCAACCAGGAAATTTCTATCCTTAAGTTTAATTCTAATTTCCTCTAAAAGTTCATCAATTCCTTCACCTGTTTTAGCTGAAATTTTAACCGTCTTAGAAGCCCTAACATCCTTTAAAACAGGCGTCTCACTAAGCTCATTAAGCCTATCAATTTTATTAAAAACAGTAATAGAATTATCACAAGAAATTTTAAGTTCTTCAAGAGTTGAATAAACTGTATCTAAGTGACTTTGTAAATCAGGACTCGTGCTATCACAAACAATCAAGATTAAATCAGCATATCCCGCTTCCTGCAAAGTACTCTTAAATGCATTAATCAAGTGATGAGGCAGTTTTCTAACAAATCCAACTGTATCAGAAAACAAAAGCTCATCTCCATCTTCAAATGTATACTTTCTGGTTGTAGGGTCAAGCGTTGCAAAAAGCTTATCCTCAGAAAGAACTCCTGCATTGGTGAGATGATTTAAAAGTGTAGATTTTCCAGCGTTTGTGTATCCCACAATAGCCACAACAGGAATTGTACTCTCACTCCTCTTCCTTCTAACGAGTTCACGATTCTTATCAGTCTTTTCAAGTTCCTTCTTTATCTGAGAAATCTTATTTCTAATAACTCGTCTATCAACCTCAATCTTCTGCTCACCAGGTCCTCTGGTACCAATTCCACCACCAAGTCTGGACATGTGTGAATAGCTACCTGTAAGGTGTGAAGAATTATAGTTAAGCTGAGCAAGTTCAACCTGAAGAGCACCCTCAGAAGTTCTCGCATGCTGAGCAAAAATATCCAAAATAAGAACAGTCCTGTCAATCACCTTAACACCAAGAATATCGCTAAGGTTTCTGATTTGCGCAGGACTGAGTTCATCATCACAAATAACACTGTCAGCCCCTGTATATTCCACAAGTCCCTTTAATTCCTCAATCTTTCCTTTACCTAAATAGGTTCCTGGATGAGGATTCTCTCTAGCCTGGATTATCTCTCCAACCTTAACAGCACCGGCAGTGTTTGAAAGCTCCTCTAATTCATCAAGGGAGCTTCTAATATCATTATTCTTTTGGTTAGTATTTATTCCCACAAGGATAACCTTCTCAGGCTCCTCGCGGGTTTCAATCATATTATCCATTCATCATCCTTTATCTTATTCAACAACAGTTTCCTCTGTAGTACTATACGCTCCACCATTATTTGTTGTCTGATTTGTTGTAGTAGTATTATCAGTCGTCGTGGTGGTATCTGTCGTTGTTGTATTATCAGTAGTCGTAGTTGTATCTGTTGTTGTATTGTCTGTAGTTGTAGTCGTACCATCAGTAGTTGTAGTACCGTTTGTTGTTGTAGTTCCATTAGTTGTAGTAGTTCCATCAGTTGTTGTACCGTCAGTTGTTGTACCGTCAGTTGTTGTACCATCTGTCGTCTCATCGGTTGTCTCATCACCTGATTTTTCAGCCTTAGCAGCCTTACGCTTCTGCTTATCAAGTTTTTTATTCAATTCCATGCTATCAATTCTAGACTGAATAAATAATTTTTCCTTAGCCATAGACTCACTACTTGGAAATACAGCTAAATACGCTTCCGCTTCAGTAAGAGCAGATTCATAATCCCCAGTTTTCTCAAGGATAATAACCTTATTTCTTAAAAGCGTATCATATGATGAAGAATCAGCATATTTAAGACCTTCATCAATATATTTAATAGCATTGCTATAATCCTTTGTAAGACACATACATTCAGCCATCTTGTAATAAACAATTCCGCGGCTAACATTTCCAGGATTATCAATAAGCTTCTGATATGAATCAACCGCACCTTCATAATCCATCTGTTCAATAAGCAAGTCTCCTAAATAAAGATATGCTTCATTTTCACCGCCTTCAGCTGCCTTTAAGAACATCTTCCTGGCTTCATCATAATCACCAAGAGCAGATTTAACACGTCCACGAACGCAGTAAAGTTCAGCTGACTCACCCTTCTTACCAGCAAGTTCATTTAAGATACTCTCAGCATTATCTGTGTTTCCCTGGATAGTATATAAATCATAAAGCCCAAAATAGGCATCATAGCAATTACTATTAAACTGTAAACAAGAAGTATAGTCAGCAGCTGCCTCATCATATCTCTCAAGCGCTTTATAGTACACTGCTCTCTCATAATAAGCTTCAGAACTAGAAGGCTTTAAATCAATTGCAGTAAAATAAGAATCAAGAGCTGCATCTTCATTTCCGACCATAGCATGAGAAGCCGCAAGAGTAAGATAAATATCATAATCCAACTCTTCTAAAACTTTATAATCTAAGGCTGCATCACATGAAAAGATAGCATCTTCATAGTTCTTAAGACCATAATTAGCCATAGCTTTGCCATAATAAGCCTCCTTAGAATAGCATCTGGTAACAGAATTATCCGCATCAGAAGTCGCCTTATCAAACATCTTAACAGCTTCCTCATATCTTCCAGCATGATTAAGAGCAAGACCATAATCAATATAATAATCTGCCCTCTCACTGTTATCCTTAATAGCTTTTTCAAAGTATGATAAGCTCTCTGTATATTCACCCTTTTTCGCTAAGGACATAGCCTTATTATAATTATCTTCCTTCTTACCGCAGCCAGTAAAAATAATAACTGCAGAAAGAAAAGCTGTTGCTAAAGCAAGATTTAGCTTTTTAATATTAACCACTTCATACCTCTTTTCGCAATTTATTTAATCCAATTAGTAAAAAAACTCCACCTAAAATAACGACTAATTTAAATAATATCAAAGATACTTAGCTCTTTAATCTGACCATTCTCTCCAAGAACCTGACCAACATTCATTCCAATATCCTTCAAATCCTCAGTAAGCATAATCATGTTACCATCATACCAGAAATCAACAAATTCTTCCATAACATGTTTTCTATATTCAGCCATATCAACTTTAATTCGATAATGAATATATTTTCCGTCTCTGTATTTTTCCAGATATTCTTTGTTTACAAGCTTCGAAAGGAAGGTAGACACCGTTGTCTCCTTCCATTCTTTGCCATAAACTTTCTTTACATGCATAATTATGTCCGAAAGCATGAAACCATTACCAACGTCCCATGCACACTTCATAACGACCTTTTCTGCATCAGTTAAAAGTTCATATTTCATATTTAATTCTACCTTAGCATTCCTTAAGTTCATCAGCGATTACACCGATATCAACAACGGTTGTAACCTCATCATCTTCGTTCTCAAGACTTGTTAAAAGTGCAGCTGCAGTATCAAGAGATGTAAGACAGGTTACACCAGTTTCAATAGCCGTCCTTCTAACAAGGAAACCATCCTTAAGTTTATCTCCATGAGTTGGTGTATCAATAACCAAATCAATCTGATGGTCTAAAAGAAGGTCCATAAGTGTAGGAGCTTCCTCATTAATTCTATTAATAGGAATTGCAAGAATTCCCTTTTCATTCAATACTCTTGCAGTATTTCTTGTTGCAAAGATATCGTAACCAAGCTTCTTAAATCTCGCAGCGATATCAACAACTTCTCCCTTATCTCTATCGTTAACAGAAATAATCATCTTTTTATGTTTAGGTAAGTCAATTCCAGCTCCCTTAAATGCCTTGAAAAGCGCCTCATTAAAGGACTTAGAAACACCCAAACACTCTCCTGTTGACTTCATCTCAGGTCCAAGACTAATCTCAGCACCTCTAAGCTTTTCAAAAGAGAATACAGGTTTCTTAATAGCAAAATACTTAGACTTAGGAGCAAGACCAGTTCCATATCCCAAATCCTTAAGTTTATATCCTAGAATAACATCTGTCGCAAGATCAACAATAGGAATTGATGTAACCTTACTGATATAAGGAACTGTACGGCTCGAACGAGGATTAACCTCAATAACATAAACCTGATTTTCATAAACAATGAACTGGATATTAATCAATCCAATTACATTCAATGAAGATGCAAGTTTACCCGTATAATCCACAATCATATCCTGCATTTCTTCAGAAATAGACTGTGCAGGATAAACAGAGATTGAGTCACCAGAGTGAATACCCGCTCTCTCAATATGCTCCATAATACCAGGAATAAGGATATCATCGCCATCGCAAACCGCATCAACTTCAACTTCCTTACCCATAAGATACTTATCAATAAGGATAGGATGATCCTGATGGTAACGATTAATAACACCCATGAATTCTTCAATATCTTTATCAGAAATAGCAATCTGCATACCTTGTCCACCAAGTACGTATGAAGGACGAATAAGCACAGGATAACCAAGTTCATTAGCAACCCTAATTGCCTCCTCTGTTGTAAAGACTGTGTGTCCCTTAGGTCTAGGAATCTGACACTTCTCTAAGATAGCATCGAAAAGCTCTCTATCTTCTGCTGCATCAACATTCTCAGCAGAAGTACCAAGAATCTTAACACCCATCTTCATAAGCGCCTCTGTAAGCTTAATTGCAGTCTGTCCACCAAACTGAACAACCGCTCCATCAGGCTTCTCAAGATTAACAATATTCTCAACATCCTCAGGTGTCAAAGGCTCAAAATAAAGCTTATCAGCAATATCAAAGTCAGTAGACACTGTTTCAGGATTGTTATTTACAATAATAGTTTCATAGCCTCTCTTCTTAAAGGCCCAAACACTATGAACCGAACAATAATCAAACTCAATACCCTGTCCAATTCTAATAGGACCAGAACCAAGAACTAAGACCTTCTTCTTATCTGTCTCATCTGTAACTTCATTAAAGCCATCGAAACAACTGTAATAATAAGGTGTTTCAGAAGCAAACTCACCCGCACAGGTATCAACCATCTTAAACGCAGGAGTAATATTATTATCAATTCTCTGAGCCTTAATATCTTCCTCATTAATTCCAGTAAATCTACTAATAACTTCATCTGGAAATTCAAGTCTCTTAGCTTCTTTTAGAAGTTCAACTGTAAGTTTATTCTTATCTCCAGCAACCTTCTTTAATTCCATCTCAGCTTCAACAAGAATCTGAATCTTATCAATAAACCATAAATCAATGGTTGTAATTTCATGAATCTTATCCTTAGGAAGAATTCCTCTTCTCAAAACCTCAGCAATAACAAAGATTCTTCTATCGTCCACAACAGAAAGCTGATCAATAAGCTTTTCATCAGTAAAGTCTTCATAATCACCTGTATCAAGGCAGTCAACATGCTGCTCAAGTGAACGAAGAGCCTTCATAAGACCACCCTCAAATGAGGTACAAATACTCATAACCTCACCAGTAGCCTTCATCTGTGTAGTAAGAGTTCTCTTAGCCTTAATAAACTTATCAAAAGGAAGTCTAGGAATCTTAACAACACAATAGTCAAGTGCAGGCTCAAAACTTGCATAAGTCTTACCTGTAACTGCATTAGGAATCTCATCCAAGGTATATCCAAGAGCAATCTTAGCCGAAACCTTAGCGATAGGGTAACCGGTAGCCTTACTAGCAAGAGCTGAAGAACGGCTAACTCTAGGGTTTACCTCGATAACAATATATTCAAATGAATCAGGCTTAAGAGCAAACTGAACATTACATCCACCAATAACTCCAAGTTCATCAATAATCTTAAGAGCAGATGTTCTAAGCATCTGGTATTCCTTATCAGCAAGCGTCTGAGAAGGCGCAACAACAATACTATCACCTGTATGGACACCAACTGGATCCAAGTTTTCCATATTACAAATAGTTATGCAGGTACCATTTCTATCCCTCATAACCTCGTACTCTACTTCTTTCCAACCAGCGATACAACGCTCAACAAGAACCTGTCCAACTCTAGAAAGACGAATACCATTTGAAAGGATTTCCCTAAGCTCAGAAACATTATGAGCAATTCCACCACCAGAACCACCAAGTGTATACGCAGGTCTCAAAACTACAGGATATCCAATTTTCTCAGCAAAACTAACACCATCTTCAATATTTTCAACAAGAAGTGAATCAGCAACAGGTTCACCAATTCTCTCCATCAAATCCTTAAATTCTTCTCTACCTTCAGCATTTCTAATAGTCTCAGCTGTTGTACCAAGAAGCTTAACACCATGAGAATCAAGAAATCCCGACTCAGAAAGTTCCATTCCGAGATTAAGTCCAGCCTGTCCACCCATGTTAGGAAGAACACTATCTGGCTTTTCAATTTCAATAATCTTCTGTAAAGTCTTAATTGTTAGTGGTTCAATATAAACCTTATCAGCAATATCTCTATCAGTCATTATTGTAGCAGGGTTAGAATTCACAAGAACAACTTCCATACCCTCCTCTTTAAGAGAACGGCAGGCCTGAGTTCCCGCATAATCAAATTCAGCAGCCTGACCAATAATAATAGGTCCTGAACCAATAACAAGTACTTTTTTAATTCCTTCTAATTTCGGCATAATATTTTCCTCATTTTCTTTTGTTTTTTACTACATTTCCAAACTACATCGTTAAAATCAATTCTAACTCTTATTTTCACTTATCATCAATTCTAAATCTTATTATCGTTTATCATCAATTCTAACTCTTCTTTTCGTTTATCATCGATATAAAGGTATCAAACAAAAAGTTTGTATCATGAGGTCCGGCATTAGCTTCTGGATGGAACTGAACTGTCTTAACAGGTCTATCCAAGTACTCCATACCTTCAATTGTCTTATCATTAACATTAATAAACCATGCACGAGCCTTACTCTTATCAAAGGACTCATCCTCAACAACATATCCATGGTTCTGAGTAGAAATATAAACCTTCTCAGTCTTCAAATCCTTAACTGGATGATTTGCACCACGATGACCATACTTCATCTTATGTGTCTTACCACCCTGCGCAAGCGCCATCAATTGATGGCCAAGACAAATTGCAAAAATAGGGATGTTTGAATCAGAAAGAATCTTAATCTGCTCAATAATATCCGTACATTCAGCCGGATCACCAGGGCCATTAGAAATCATAATTCCATCAGGTTTATCATTAATAACATCTTCTGCCTTAAAGTCAGAAGGATAAACCGTAACTCTAGCGCCCTTATTTAAGAGGCATCTAATGATGTTTTTCTTAGTACCAACATCAATCAATGCTATATCATATTCTATAGGATTTTTATCAGAATCGAGGTCACCCGGCACATAGGTCTTAACCTCCTTAGTAGAAACCTTAGAAACAACACCTGTAACTCTGTATGCCTTAATCTTTTCCAAAACTTCAGTTAAATCATCATATTCATTGGTGGTAATCATACCATTCATCGTACCCTTTTCTCTAAGAATCTTAGTAAGATGTCTAGTATCAACACCAGAAATACCAACAATTCCTTGATCCACAAGGAAATCCTGTAAACTCTCTTCACATCTAAAATTACTAGGTAATCTTGAAAGCTCCCTCACAATAAATCCATCCGGCCAAGCCTTATCAGACTCCATATCACTTCTATTCACGCCATAATTACCAATTAGTGGATATGTCATGGTTACCGCCTGTCCTGCATAACTCGGATCGGTTAGAACCTCTAAATAACCGGTCATCGAAGTGTTAAAAACAATTTCACTAATAACCTCTCCACTGACACCGATTGATTTTCCTTCCAGCACCGTTCCATCTTCTAAAATAAGAAATGCTTTCATTAAAAATTTCCTGCCTTTCCAAACGGACATCCACAAATGAGCTTTGGCCACGTCCATAAATGAAAGCTTAAGGACATCCTAACCATAATTATTCCAAAAAAAAAAGCCTTCGCATTTAGTGAGTTGCAATTTGGGTACAACTCTCCCTAAGAGGCCGGCTTCTTTGTCGTGACCTAATCTATTATACACATATGTAAAATACGTGTCAAACTTTTTTGTAAACTTAAAAAATCTTAAGGATATCCAAAGAAGGATTTAATTATTTCCTTGTTTCCTTTGAAAATAATAGATTTATATTAATGTTTATGATAAGATAATACCTAGTAATTTTCTTAATCTACGAATGCTGAGGATTGAATATATGACAAACGAAAAAATGATTTCAAAACTATTTATAAAGCTGCTACCGATACAAATATTTCTTGTAATTATCGGCGGTATCAACTCTGTAATTGACAGCACCTTCGCAAGTAACTTAATTGGACCAGATGCGATGGCTGTAACAGGTCTGTTTTACCCAGGCGTAACCCTTGTAAACGCAATAAACAACCTGCTATTTACAGGCGCCGAACTACTATGCGGTCGCTACCTTGGAAAGAAAATGGCAGAAAGAACAAAAAGTATCTTCACAATAGATATGATATCAATATCCATAATCGCCGGAATTATCATAATTATAAGCGAATTAATTCCAAATCAGATATCATTCTTTTTAGGCGCAAGAGGTGAACTAATCGGCCAACTCTCCTCATATATAAGAGGTTATGTAATCGGTCTTCTACCATTCTGTATAGGAACTCAGCTAACTGCCTTTTTGCAACTAGAACAAAAAGAAAAATATTCATATGCATCAATAGGCGTAATGATGGCATCCAATTGTTTCTTCAATTGGTTATTTATCAGTAAGCTAGGATTAAGCTTCTTCGGATTAGGACTTTCAACATCAATTTCAAACTTCCTATTCTTCTTAATCCAAGCACTTTACTATTTCACAGGAAAGGCATCAACAGGCTTTAGCATAAAAAGCATTAAAATGGAGGATTTGCCTCTAATTCTTAAAAATGGAATCCCAGGTTCAATAACCCAGGTATGTATCTTAATCAGAGGACTAATCTTAAACTACCTCATCCAGCACTTTGTTGGAACCGACGGTCTATCCGCACTCGCATCTGTAATGTCCTTCGGAAACCTATACTGGGCAGCATCCGCAGGAGTATCCTCCGCAGTAATGCTACTCGCAAGCATATATGTCGGAGAAGAAAACATAGACAGCATAGTCATATTAATGAAAACATTCCTGAAAAAAGGTGTATTGCTAGTAACATGCGCCTCAGCAGTCTATATGGCACTTAGCGTACCAGCAACAAACCTGTATTTCCATGATCCACAAAGCGCAGTCTATCAAATGACATTAATGGGATTCATACTCTTCCCACTATCCTGTCCATTTACAGTCTTCTTCACAGGCTGTTCAAATTACATACACTGCCTAAATAATCACGAACACTTCGTACGATTCGCATCAATATTCGACGGACTCATCGGTGTAGGAGGTCTATCTCTAATACTAATTCCACTACTTGGAATGCCAGGAACCTGGATAGCACAAATCGGTGGAGGCTTCTTATTAGCAATAATTCTCATCGTGTTCGCAATCCGCCAAAGAGGTTACTTCCCAAAAACCTTCATAGACTGGCTATGTATTCCAGAAGGCTTCGGAGTAGGTGAAGAAGACCGACTCAACATTGCAATAAACAACTACGAAGATGCAGTAAACATCTCAGAAAAAGTATATGACTTCTGCATCCAAAAGGATGGAAACAAAAAGAGGGCCATGCACTCCGCTCTCTGCATAGAAGAGCTAGCAATAAACATTGTAAAACATGGCTTCGAAGAAAAAAAGAAGCACTACATAGACTTAAGCGTATCATATGTAAAGGGTGAACAAGTAATCTGCTTCAAAGATGACTGCCGCGCCTTCAATCCAAAGGAAGCCTCAGACCTCTTCGAACCAGAAGACATAACCCACAACATAGGTCTACGAATAGTAAGTAAAATCTCAAAAAGCATGACCTACCAAAACACCTTAGGTCTAAATATAATAACAATTATAATTTAGGAGAAAATATCTAAAGGCCTACCAAAGCACCTACTAAAACGCTTTAGGTCTAAATAATACCAATTATAAATTAGGAGAAAAAATGGCAAAATTCTACTACGCCGTAAGAGTCGGGAAACATCCAGGAATATATGGCACCTGGGACGAATGCAATGCCGAAGTAAACGGCTACCCAGGCGCACAATTCAAAAAATTCAAAACTGAAGAAGAAGCAAAAGCATTTATTCAAGGGGAAGCACCTGATACACAATCTTATGCAGGTTCCGAAAATGCAAAAAAATCAACTGCAAATGCAGCTTCTAAAAATGCTAAAAAATCAACTACAAATGTTGATTTTAAAAATGCAAAAAAATCAACTAAGAATGCTGATTCTAAAAGTGTTAAAAACAATACTACAAGTTTTGATTCTCAAAAGGAAATTAGCGAATTAAGCGACATTTATGAATTAATAGATAACCAGAACGATGTCCTAGTCGCCTTCGTTGACGGAAGCTACGATGTAACAACAAAGAAAATCGGACTAGGCGCCCTAATATTCACAAAAGACAATGAAACCCAAGTATCAGACGGTTTCTACGACGAAGAACTATCAACAATGAGAAATGTAGCTGGCGAAATCAAAGCCTCAGAAACGGTCTTCGACTATGCAATAGAACACAACATAAAAACCGCACATATCTTCTACGACTATCTAGGTATCGAAAAATGGTGCACAGGCGAATGGAAAACAAATAAACAAGGCACACTTGCATATAAGAAAAAATATGATATAATACAACCTGTGCTAAACGTGGTCTTCCACAAGGTAAAGGCCCATAGCAACAACCAATATAACGATATAGCAGATACTCTTGCAAAAAAAGGATCCGGAATTATTGAATAAAAACAATACATCTGGTCCTCTTTCAAAAAGAACTGCTAATATCACAATCAATTCAATCCAGGAAGGAGTACGTATAATGAAGGAAGTAGACAGTTCAGAAGTTGTAGTATCAAAAGGACATCCAGTATTAGCAATCCTATTAGGAATCTTAGGAATCTTAATATCACTCGTTTTATGTATCGTTTTGGGTGTTCCAGGTGGAGTTGTATCAGGAGTACTTGGATTATTAGCAATAATAATCGGAGCTTCAGCAAAGCCTAAAAAAGGAATTGGTGGAATCGTAACTGGAGTAATCGCTATTATTCTCGCACTTGTAATGACAGGTGCATCAGTAGCAATGATCTCACTTCTCCACAGCAATGCAGAAAAGAGCGGAAATGCTCCACATGTTCTTAAGTATACAGAAAAAACCACTAATGGTATTTATGGTATATTTAGCGCAGCTACAAAAGACAATTTTTCAACTGATGACTTACAGAAAGAATTACAAACTGTAACAAAGCAGCAGTAAAACATCAAAAAAAGAATTAGCTAAAGAATAAATTAAAAACTTATTTTTCAATTTTCAATCAAAAAGGTGGTATGCAAAATGACATGCACCTGATTACCGGAACACCAGTAAATCAGGCCCATATCAAAGCAATACCACCTTTTATATGTTATTTTAGTTAAATCCCTCATTAATCGGTCAGTTACTTTCTTACCTCTTTTTCAATGTAATACTTCTTCCCGACCAAATCCCTACGTCGATCCAGCCTTAATTTTACCAATCCCGCCGTAATAATTCCTAAAATCCACAAATCCCTACGTCGATCCAGCCTTAATTTTACCAATCCCGCCGTAATAATTCCTAAAATCCACAAATCCTTACGTCGACCCAGACTTAATCTTACCAATCCCGCCGTAATAATTCCTAAAATCCACAAATCCCTACGTCGATCCAGCCTTAATTTTACCAATCCCGCCGTAATAATTCCTAAAATCCACAAATCC
>JAILNN010000051.1 GCA_024691565.1 Lachnospiraceae bacterium
GCAGAATTTTTCACAAGAATCCGTCAGAATAAAACCGAAGAAAACACCTCAAAAGTAACCACATCAAAAGGCAAAAATGCTAAAAAAAATACAAACAAAGTATTAAAATTCATATCAGAAAAAGCACTTTATATTTTATCAGTACTCGCTGGCATCCTTGTAATTGTAGGCTACTTCATCAAACCACAATCTTTAATAATCCTAATTGCCTTTGCTATCGTGTTTATATTTGAAATCAGGAAGAACAACCTGCGAAAAAGCCTATACTCTGCATTATGTATATTTATAGCTGGTTACTTCACCTTCTTTGCATGTAACTCAGTCTTCGATGGTTTCTTCAAATCATATACAAAATCAGAAGGCTCATTCCCTGCATCCTCATTTGTATGCATGGGCCTCGAAGAAAACCCAACCCGACCAAATTGTCCTGGTATATATAACTTCGATGTAATTGGCACTCAATATAGTACAGACATAAAGACCGCCGACAAAAAGAAATACTACTCGCAACTCATCTCAGAGCAGCTAAAAACCTATGGTTTCAAAGGTTTAATGGGACACTTAGGAAGAAAATATTTATGGATAATAAATGACGGAACCTTCTTCTTCGGACGCGAAGGAAGCTTCTTCGTAGAGGATATTTCAAAATCAAAAGATGAAGATAAAAAAGCAAAAATCCGAGATAAATATATATTCAACGGCGTCGATTCAACAAACTACAATCGAAACAGTTATGTAACAGGAATTTGGTACTTTATCTTATTCCTAGCATGCCTCGCCATGCTAACAAACCATAAGAAAAAACGCGAGCAATCCGACATTGTATGGATGCTAGGCCTCGCCTTCGTAGGTTCAGTACTCTTCACACTGCTATTCGAAGGCCGTTCCCGCTACCTGATAAACTATGTCCCAATAGTCTGTCTGCTAGCTGCTTATTCGATAACAAGCCTTGTTCACTATGTCGCAACCACCGACCTACGCTTGCCATTTAAAAAGCCAAAGAATAAGGAATAAACGGGCCTTTCGCCTTAAATCTAACATGCCAAAGAATAGGGAATAAACGGGCCATGCTCCTAAAATTTTACAAGTCATATAATTAATGATAGAATACACATGTCACTATTATAATTATTACAAAACTTAAAAGCAAAAGAGATTGAATATTTATTATTAGAATATTTGATTATTACTATAATAATTACTAATTCTAAAAATTTAAACTAAAAGATTCTAATCTCGCAAAAAATTTGCTACACAGTATAAGGGGTGGATTACCATGAGACGCAAAAAATCATTCGCAACAAAAACACTAATACTACTCTTAAGTTTATTAATTCTTGTTTGTGGTGCCGGAATAATAGTATTAAATTTTGGTCCAACACCAATAACAACAGCTTTTTCAAAAAAAGCAGCCAAACATAAAAATGTAAAACAAAATAAAGACCAACATAACAAGGGTATTGAAAGTACAGATTCCACAACTGAAACAGCAACTGATTCAGCTGTCACAGAAGAAAAGGAACTTGTCAAAGAATTAAGCGGAAAAAAGATTAGATTAAACGGCCAGGTTACTGAATTATATAAATTCAAAGGTAAGTTCAAAGTAAACGGAATCAAGAAAACCTTCAAAACAATTAAAGGAAAAAAATTAAAAAATAAGTTTTTCGTTCACCATAACAAAATCTATCACGCTGGTAAAACCGGAAACATGGACAAAGGCTGGATAAAAAAGAAAGATGATTACTATTTCTTTGATAGAAAATCCGGTGTGATGTTCGAAGGAAAAAAGAAGGACCACGTTAACTTTAGCCAATACGGAACAGTAAAAGACAATTCCGTAGATAAGGAACGAGCAGCCTCATATGTTAAGGCCTCATCCATAGCAAAATCCATAACAAACTACAACGAATCAGACGCTGATAAGATTTACAAATGTTTCAAATGGATTGAAAAATGCGGCTATAACCAATACAGAAAATACAAAGAAGTTGAAGGAAATCCAAACTGGGATGTTATTTTTGCAAACGATATATTCGATCACGAACTCGGTTGCTGCGTCTCAGAAAGCTGTGCATTCGCATACTTAGTAAAAGAATGTGGCATCAAAAATGTCTCAATATGTTGCGACACCAGCCATTGCTGGATGGACATCGCAGGCAAACTATATGACCCACTCTTCGCAGAATCAAGAGACTTCTCACAAAACTACGCCGCTGCCTACACCGACTACAGAAGCAACCCAGCTGTAAAGGTAACTTTTAAATAATAAGATTTGCTTTAAAGATTAACTTTTAAGATTAAATTTAAAAATCAAGATTAAGCTTTAAAAAAAATCAAGATTAAGCTTTAAAAAACAAGATTAAACTTTAAAGAGCTATAAATCATCGCCGAATATGATTTATAGCTCTTTTTTCATGTTTCTTATTTGTTTTAATACTCTTACGTAGTTGTATTAATCATTCAGCCTTCCCGGCCCTCTGTCTTTTAATCTTCCTAACAAATCTCACAAAATAATACGCCGAAGAGGCAACAATTCCAACAACACCAAAAATCGATGTAATCAGAATTCTACCACCTCTCATTCCGTGTCCACCCTCACTAAGCGGACCACCACCAATTTTAGCAAGTCCATAGGATGCAGCAGCAGCGCCAGAATAATCTGTACCAATTCCACCAACAATCATACCAATAAGATAGGCCACAAACCATCCAACAACCGCGGCAATAAGCCCAAAAACAATAATCTTAACAATCATAAAAACCATCTTCAATTCTTCTTTATTATCCATTACCACACCTCATCAAATTTATTCATCGCCAACCTTACTTAAAAATAGGTATTTATCTTCCAAAACAAATATCCGCATTCATTTTAATTCATATATTAAAATGGCACAAGTCTTACCTCATCTCAGATTTTATATCTCAAAAAACATACATCTCCTTCTCTTAAAAAACCTTATGGTAAATAATCCTTGCTTCATCTCAAAAAACTTATGATACACAATCCTTGCTTCATCTTAAATATTTATCCACTAATTCTTTTACAATCCTAGAATATAGCACATCTAGATCCGTTTCAAAAGTTAAAATCAATCGTTCTCCCGGATGTATTCTTTTGAGCCACACAGCCGCCATTATCTACTACTCCTGCGGTGCTAGAGGTATTACTCTCGATGGTATGCACTACTGAGCTTACCTGCTTAACTATACCTTGAGTGCGTGCTTATAGCTGAGACGCTAAAGGAAGCACTTGACGCCATGGAGTCTGAGGGCGAGATTCAGGAAGAAGTATGAGCAAATTTCTGACCGAACCGTAGAAAAATACAATGAGTGGATGGGACAGGATAAATTAACTCTTACGGAAATAAGAAAAAATATAAGAGAGCTGAATGAAAGACAGAAAAAGCTTGAAGAGGTCAGAGAAGATATAACGGTAAAATGGCTATCCGAAGGGAAAAAGAAGAGAGGAAGCGTAAAGGCTGCTAATGGCTTTCTTGCTGATGACGGGGCATATTATAAAATTGACAATCGTAATGTAAAGATTACATTATCTGATAGGGAAAGAGAAGTAGCACATATGGTGAAAAGACAGCTTGGAGCGGGTGTTGAGTATTTACCAGATGTTAATGGAAAATATAGAGGTGTACACACAGCAGATTATTTGATAAATGGTGAAAAATGGGATTTGAAGGAATTTTTTAGGAGTGGGAAAAGAAACATAAAAGATGTGGTTGCGAAAAAAAGAAACAAGCAGATAATTTTATTTTTGACATTACACATTCACCAGAAAGTATTGATACAATATTAAACAAAATAGAAAATTTGTTCTTTAACAGAGATACAAGATTTGTAAAAAAGATAATATTATTAGAGGGTAAAAAGATATTGAAAATATACAGAAGAAAATAGAATAAGAGAGCTACGCCCCCACTAATACAGCGGAGGTATAACTCTCCTATGCACTTACAATAAAGCATCAATAACAAAAAGTCAAGAAAAAGACTAAACACTTACAGAGATGTACATCAAATCTAAAAAATTAACTCTTTTCTCAAAGATTCAAATCTGAGTCAACACCCAACTTCCAAAAGATAAGATTCTGTTGACTCATTTTCTAAAAACTCAAATCTGAGTCAACACCCAACTTCCCAAAAACAAGATTCTGTTGACTCATTTTCTTAAAACCCAAATCTGAGTCAACACCCAGCTTCCAAAAATCAAGATTCTGTTGACTCATTTTCTTAAAACCCAAATCTGAGTCAACACCCACACTTAGAAAAGCTTCATTCATGCCCAATCCACCTCAGTCTCACTCCACCAATTCATCTCACTCAGCAAATTTCCAAATCTGAGTCAACACCTCCCCAAAAAAAATCAAACAAAAAAAACGCTCCGGACAAAATCCAGAGCGTATTGCTGTTGTTTTTGTTTGTAAATCTTTTGAATCTCGAAATATTATCTCTTTGATGTGTGTGTAGATGGCGGGGAATGGCTTGGTTTCTGGATTTTCTAAATATGGTGTTACTTGTATGTATATTATCCAGAGCTATCCACAACAATCTCTTTTAGCAATCAATATTATTACTCCCCAAACTTTTTCGCTGCTTTATAATAATAGTACATAACATTTCCTTTCATTTCCCTTTTCTTATCTTTAGTATCAATATGCGCTTGTTTTAAAATATCAGCTGTTTTCAAAAAAGCTGTAACGCCTGCTGCTGTCAATCCAACTTTAGCACCCATACGAATAAAGTTTTCTAATACCCCCAAAGCATCAGCAATGTTACTTCCCGTCGTAATAGTCGTAATTAAACCAGCTCCCACATAACCCATTCTTCTTCGTTCATCTTCGTCAGCCAACACCTTTGATCCAAAATTTTTTAATACACTTGTCTCACTTGATAAGGCATTTATTTCGTTTACTTTTGGAATTACCTCTGTATCATATAACTTTATACATTCATACTTAAAATCATCATCCCATGGCATAGACGTAATTTGTTCTGAAAATTTGTACATTGCTGATCGAAAATTATCTAATGGCTCTTTCATTGATTTTTTAAAATCTAATATTTCATCAACTGATGCTTTTTCCAAAGTCGGTAATGTGGATAATATGTTATTAGCAACACCTGCATGCCTAATCACTTCTTTGTCTGTCTTGCTAAAATCCAGAATTTTAGTATTTACAACTGAACTCAAAACATCTGAGCTAATACTATCAAATAACGGATATGATCCACCATGTTTTATTGTACCCAACAAATTTGCAAAATAGCCCCCTGTAAGTTCATCTATACTAAATCCATTATAAGAATAATCATAAATTGAAATTATATTTCTATCTCGTAACCCTTGAATTTCTTTTATTCCATTACTATCTAATAATTCTGTTTTTGCTTTTTCAAGCATTGCAACCATCTGCTTTTCTGCTTTTTGGAATTGTATTTGTGCAATAATTTCTTGCTTATTACGTTTCTTTTTCTTTCTCATATGTGGCATATATGGTTCAAGCGATTCACTAGCATTATTTAATTGTTCAACCAACACTTTCGCTTCTTCATTATCAAAAGCTGTCAAAAACGGAATGAAGCTTTTTAACATATTATCTATATTCTTTGAGTTTTCAAAACATCTTGGCAAATAATTAAATATTGCATACTCCGCCATACCTATCAATTCTATGGAATCTGCATATAACAAAGAGCTTTTTATCAACTTTAAATCTTCTTCAAAATTCATACTACTTGAAGCTGTCCCTATTGTAAATTTCATTCAATCAATCCCCTTCGCTCATTTGCATTCTTTTATATCAAAACTTTCCATTTACCAGTTTTTTTCGAATCTTCATGTACAATTATATTTCGTTCTTGCAATGCTTTCATCAGTCTTTGAACCTGTGCTCTAGAAATACCTGTTAACTCAATTATTTCTTTTTGTTTTATCAACGGATTAGCTCTTATTATATCTACAATTCTGTTCTCGTTTTCATTTAAAGCCTCATTTAAAGCCTCATTTAAAGCCTCATTTGATGCTTTAACATGTGCATTTTGTTTTAATGAATTTTCAAATCCATCATGAATATGAATAATTGTATTAAGATAATTTCTATCATCATCCATCTCAAATTCCACTTCAGGAGAACCATTCTTCTTTAATTCTCTAAGAATCTTTGAAATACCAGTACCTTTCTTTTCAGACAAATCAATTTCTTTAAACAATTCACCGATTCTTCTATTACGATACTTTCTGCCTCTGATTTTGCCTTCCTTAAATTTATCAAGACTAATCCATTTTGCAAGTCCTGGATAGTTAAGAATCTGTATACTATCCACATATATACGAATCTCAACAGGTTCAGCCTCGCGATATGATTTATGAAATACAGCATTTACCAGAGCTTCCTCAAGCGCATTATACGGATAATTAAAAAAACGCTCTGCAGCTGCTTGACCTGATATTTTTACAACTTTTTCTTCGATTACATTCGTTTTGATATAATCTAATGCATCCTCGACCTGCTTCCATATTGGTCCTGTAAATACTTTTTCAATAAAATCATCAGAAGCCTCTGCTTCTTCCGTATTAAACTTTATAAGTTCAATATGCGCCCCTGGAATAAACTTCTCTGGATGTTCAGCGAACATCAATACACCTATATTCCTAATGTCCAGTTCTGTATCTGTTTCATTTGCTACTTCTTCTGCAAGAAGCAAATCTTCAATAGAGCTACTGTTTATTTCCTGTATCAGACTACTATTACTTTTACGAATAAAGTCTTCAAGATAACCTCTTCTAATACTGTCAATAGTGGCTTTTCTATTAACTCTATCGTCAAATGGTACCGAATTGAATTTATCAAACAACTCTGATATTTCGTCTTGTTTTGCTTCTGTTGTAAGTGATGCTGGTCGTATCCAGTATTTCAAATTTTTATCAACCTTCTCGCCTTTTTCAGCATATACAACCTTGGGTGTCTGATATGGACCACTATCTCCTGCTGAGCACCATAAATAAATCAGAAATGTTCCAGAATTCTTATAATCAACCACTTCCATTTTAGGAATGTATCTTGGCACAATCATATTACAATACTGAAATATTTCTTGCTGAATAGAATCTAAATTTTCCTTTGGCACGCCCACTAACGGAAATACAGGCATTCCATTCTTTTCCTTTGCACCAATAACAATATAACCACCATTGTTATTATCATAATCATTAGCAAAGGCACAGATTGAATGAATAATATCATTAGGATTCCAGCCTGTTTTATATTCCACTCGATCATGCTCTACAACACGACCTTCCAATAATGTTTCGATTTTTAATGGAATCATTTATAAACCTCTCTTTCCATCATAATGATGAAATTAACGATTAACTTATCTCCTCAGAATAAATCTCTTTGATCTTATTGATAATATGTTTGCTTAAATCTTCGTCTTTATAATATGTGCATATCTCATTTTCAATATTTTCATAAAATTTATCAATTTCCTCACAAAAGTCCGAATGTACCTCAATTAATAATTCTAAAAACTCTTCCTTATCAAAATTTTCTACATCTGAGGATACTTCCACATTATCTTTTGTAACCATTAGATGTTCAGCTATAATTCTATGCACCAAATCAGCCAAATCTGGTTGTTGAATATTAATCTCAATATTAACATCTTCCTCTTTAAAATTAATAAAAACCTTATTCTCCATATTTTTCTATTCTCCTGTGTATCGCTGTTTTTCCGCCGTCCAAAATCACAGCCGCCTTGTCAAGAATATCTCCATATTCCAATGCCCCATAATCATATTGAAACTTTTCTGCAGTATGATTTGCTATAATAACATTTTCTGCATCACCATTAATAACAATATTGGCATCATGCGTCACCAAAATTATCTGACGATTATATTTTTGTTTTCTAATCCATTTTGTTAACTGTAAATACCTCGCCTCGTTATCAATATTATCCTCTGGCTGATCAATTAAAAGTGGAGTTGTGGATTCAGAATGCAATATATATTCCATAACAGCATTTGTTTGAGTACCTGGAGATGTTTTATGCAAATCAATATATTCTCCATTATTAACATAAATAATCTTCTGTATTTTTTCGCTTTTAAATTCATCCATATTTTCAATAGTTTCTATCAGCGTATTAAAATCTATAGAATCCTTTAATTTATCGAACAACTCACTAGTAGTTGCATAAATTCTGAATATTTCCGCACAATTTTTCTTATCAAATCCTCTCAATCTTGATTTGTTAACTGCATCGACAATCACTCTCTTTGCATATTCTACAGGATGTTCCTTATTCGATGCAGAAACGAAATAGAATCTATTGTTACCTTCACCATTTGCAATATACTCTTGCATTTTAAACTCTGTCATCTTTTTATCAATATCATATAATTTGTTAATCTGACGAATTCTTTGTAATTCATTGTTAAATAAAAAACGTAATTTTTGCTCAATTTTCTTTTTACTTTCAATTTTCTTTTTAGACTCTTTATTTTTTGCTTTCTTCAATTCATCAATTTTCTTTTTCATCAAAGTTACAAAATCGATATCTACTTTTGTTTTATAATTAGCAATGCATATCTTTTCAACCAACAGATCAACAAACGATTGTAACGAATCAGTTAATTCTTCATCCCATAGAACTTTATCTCTTGGCAAAACAGCTTTTACAATCTCAAGATAGCTTTCACCATCTTGCACCAATGGAATAAGCTTCCCCTTTGGCTTTCGAACCTGCAGATACACAGATTCTCCATGTACATGCAGAAAATTTGCAAATTCATCATTAATATTAATATCTTCAATGGCCTCTCTTAATATAGGCTTTTCCATTTTTGCCTGCAAATCAGCAGTCCCTTCAGTAATATCACTGTTATGTTCAAATTCTTTTTTAAAAAAAGACTCAAGCTTTGTTTGAGATTCACCATCAAATAACTTACTAATATAGGATTGACTAAAATACAAAAATTTAACATCTGAAGGCATAATATTATCATTAAAATTTAGGATTTCAACATGAAATTTTTTTACAAATTCGCGACGCGTTCTATCTTCAATTTCATTTTCATTCAAAGCAGCAACAATTGCATCTAACAAAGCTGATTTTCCTTTGCCTCTTCCTCCAACTATTACATTCAATCTATCTGATAATTGTAATTCAATTGAATTTTTCTTATTCAATTTTCGTAAATCATCAGAAAATTTAATCGTTTTTATTTTCTCTGATGGATTATGCGCTGGTCTTTCCTCATTTTCATAAATAATTCTATCAGGATCACTTCCTGCCAGAAGTAACCCTTTAAAAGAATTTAAGCATCTAAAATACTGATGCGGATTGTTTATATAATCTTCAATTTTTTTATAATCAGCAGAATCTGAGAAAGCAATTACTGCCTGATTATTTCTTTCATCGTTATATTGCTCATTCAAAAACTCTATCGCCTTACATATGTCTGTTTTTCCTGCAGCTTCCCAAAAAGGAAAAATCAAACCCGTAAACTCATTTGTTCCTCTTATAGCCTTTTCTTCATCAAACCAATCATTATCAATTCCTCTTTTCCCCTGCTTAAACGCAGTATTGCAATTATTCCTGGTATTGAGATAGATGTATATTTATCAGAAAAAGATAAGGATTCTAAACATATCATTTTTTATTTTGATGAAGATGAATTGACCAATATTAGACAACTCAAGACCTTGATTGAGGAATATATTGATTCAAATGAAAAGGTTGTATTTGAAGATTTTATTATGTATCTGACTACAAATAAGAAACATTTTGCAGTCTCACCACATGCGTTTAAGCAGGGGAAAAGAGGAATTGATAATGATTGGTTTGATGAAGAAAAGGCTATAAGAGGAACAAATGAGTTTACGGGTTTGATTTTTCCTTTTTGGGA
>JAILNN010000073.1 GCA_024691565.1 Lachnospiraceae bacterium
TTAGTCTTTCTAGGAATCTTACCGTTATCTACTCTACAGAAGATTCTTGTCATGTAAGTATGACCATTCTGAGTAATCTGAGCTGAGAGGTGAACAAATCCACCGCCAACACCTTTAACCCAGCAAGTAACTCTCTTACCCTGCTGTGACCACTTCATAATCTTAAGGTGTTGGCGGTGGATTTGTTCACCTCTCAGCTCAGATTACTCAGAATGGTCATACTTACATGACAAGAATCTTCTGTAGAGTAGATAACGGTAAGATTCCTAGAAAGACTAAGAGAAAATACCTTAAATAATATTGGTTAGATTTCGGTTCTGAAATCTAAAGCATTAAATATAAAAGCAGCCCTTCACAAATGTGGAGGGCTGTTTATTTTTACAATTCTATAATCTTTAAAATATCATTTGGTTTGTCTGCGAAGGTAGATGCACCTTGTTCTATTAAATCTTCCTTGTCTCTAAAGCCCCAGAGAACTGTGATACAATCCATTTCTGAATTCTTGGCAGTCATTAGGTCTACTTCTGAATCTCCAATGTAGACAGCTTCTTCCTTTGAAACATTAAGAGCTTCTAGAGCTTGAAAAACAGAATCAGGAGCTGGCTTTTTATTTCTTTCTGGACTATCGCCTATTGAATAGTCTGCAAGGCCTGTGAAATATTTATCAGAAAGAATTCTTACAGCATCATCAGGTTTGTTTGATACAATTGCCTGTTTTATTCCCTTTGCTTTGAGGGTATTCATAACTTCAAGGATTCCATCATAAGGTTTTGTTTTTATTTCACAGTGAGAAGCATAGTAGGATTTATATTCTTCAAATACCTTTTCTATGGTTTCCTTATTTGTTCCCTTTGGACAAGCCATTTCAATTAGATGGTAGGCACCATTTCCTAAGTAACTTCTAGTTTCCTTTATTGAAATACTTGGCAGATTGTTTTGATTCAATATGTGACAAGTGCTATCATGTAGGTCTTCTAGGGTATCTAGAATTGTTCCATCCATATCCCATATTACTGCCTCATACTTTGGTTTCATTTTTCTTATCTCCATCTAAATAGTTTTTTTGTTCTCCGCGTTCAGCTTTTCTGATATTCTTTCTTTCATACATTTCTCTATCAGCAAGTCTTGTAAGAACATCTATGCTTAGTTTATCGTCGATTATATGGTCAGAAAAACCAGTACTTACAGATATGGTATATGGTTTTTCGGATACACCTTCGATGGATTTAATTGTATCATTCACATAGTCATTCCAAGACTCATTTGTATATGGTGCTGGTTCAGTTAGAAGAGCAGCAGCAGTAAATTCGTCGCCACCATATCTTGAAACGATGCCATATTTGGAAACGCATTTTTTTAATGCCTTTGCAATTGTCTTTAGGGCAAAGTCACCAGCTGAATGTCCATAATCATCATTTATTATTTTTAGGTTATCCATATCGATTGATACAAGATAGAGATATTTTCCTTTGTTACGTGGGTTTTCAACTAATTGTTTGAGTTTTTGGTTGAAACCACGACGATTATAAATATCTGTCATCGGATCAATTTCGGAAAGTTTTGTGATTTCCCTATTAGCTTTTAAAAGCTCTTTATTAAGGTCTCCGAGTCGTTTTTTATGTAGAACCGAATTGATTGAATCGGAGAGGAACATTCCGAATTCATCAAAACGAATCAAGTCTCTGGTGGTGATTTGCTTAAAACCTTGTGCTATATAACCAAAGACATTTTTACCAGAGTTTATGGAACGGATTAGCAATAAATCAATTTCACTATCTGGATCAAGGATTTCTTTGAAGTTAGGTGTAACATCCTTGGCTTTGAATATTTCACCTGGAGTAGAATAGGTATTATTCTGATACGAGTGAGCAATTACCATCATTTCATCGAATTCTTCGCGTGGAATAATTTCATTAACTAATTCGGATTTTACACATGCAAATGTAAATGGACCTGTCCAGAACTTTAGGTTATAGGGGAGTATTTCTGCTACATCCCAAATACTATCTTTTTCTGAAATAGATGTCATCATATGGTTCATCGCATTTGTATGCCATGTACTGTCTGAAATTTCATACATGAGTTTACCGATAACGGAACTAGTTTCGAAAGGAGTCATCTCGCGACCGCATCCGCAGGAACGATTAAAAAGTGGTATAAATTCGATATCGAAGTCCTTTGGAGAAAAGATTCCTGTTGTATCAGCATTTTCTGTTTCTGAAACAATGAATTTTGCTATGGAATGGTTATCTGGCTTGCAGGTTGAAATTGCTGGATAGGAATACTTACTACTGTTTATTCCATCGAAACCAGAAACTAAGAAATCATCTGGGACGGTATATCCACGTTGATTTAACATAGAGCAGGTTGTTATTGCCATTGAGTCATTTGCACAAACTATTGCTTCAGGTAATTCCAGGTCAGAATTAAAAATATCTTCAACGGCTTGTCTCGTCGGGATTTCCCAGAAATCGCCATAGAAGATTCGTTCAGTTTCTACAGGGATATTATTATCTCTGAGAACCTTTTTATACATCTCAATTCTTTCATCCGAGAAGGAATTTCCTTTCATTCCTGCAATCATATCGACACGAGTTTTTTTATGATGCTCGACAATATGTCTAACCATCATTTCAAAACCCTGCTTATAATCAAAGTTTATGTTGAAACATCCTGGGAGTGTTCTTTCTGTACAGAAGACTGGGATATTCTTTTTATGACCAATGTCTGTAATCTTAAGAACAAAAGACTCAAATTTTAATGATTCTGCTAGAACTAGAAGAGCGCTCATTTCAAGTTCTTCAAGGAAGTCAAAAAACTGCATGTCTCCGCTTACGGAATCAGCATCGGTAAGAGAATCTGAATTAGCGGAAACAACCATTATGAAATATCCGTGTTTCTTTGCCTCTTTCTTTAATTCTTCTATTAGCTGATGAATTCTTTCTTCGAATAGTCTGACACCACAGACACAAATCACTTTCCTAGGCGTTTTCATCGCTTTCTCCATTTCTGTTACAAAAGTTGAAAAGTAACATATTTTTAATGTATAATAAACAATATCAAAATCAGTATTTTGCTTGTAAATATTATTTTGTTGACTAGTTTTATATATAGAGTTTATTATAATAAATTATATTATAAATTTCAAGGGGACGGAAGAAATGTTATATAAAATTAAGATTTTGGGAATAGTTCAGGGGGTTGGCTTTAGGCCGTACATAAAAGAGCTGTTTTTACAGGCTGGGTTTAAGGGATTTGTTAAGAATGTTGGTGGAGATGTGATTGCATATCTTTTCCTTGATGATTCGGCAGGTGAAAGCTTTTTAGAAGTATGTAAAAAAAGTATCTACGATAATGCTCCTAGTGCTTCTGAAATCCTTGATATTGAAATTTCTGAAATTGATAATATGAGTCCTGAATACCTTGAAGTTAATAGTCGATACATTTCTATGTGTGATAAAAAAGGAGATTTCTATATTGAAAAAAGCGCGTCTGAGTTTGGGGATTATCTGCCAATTTTTCCTCCTGATACTGGAATTTGTGAGGATTGCCTTAGGGAACTTAAAGATAAAAAAGATAAGAGATATAATTATCCTTTGATTACATGCACAGTCTGTGGTCCAAGATACACCATTCTAAAGAAACTTCCCTATGATAGAGAGAATTCTACAATGGAATGTTTTTCAATGTGTGAGAGTTGTGCAGAAGAGTATCTAGCTAATAGGAGGCAACACGCACAGACAATCTCATGTCATGACTGTGGTCCAGAACTAAGTTTGAGAGTATTTGGTGAAAATGACAATCTTTTAGATGGGAAAAGCCCTTCTGTGAGCGTTTATATTGGAAATAGTAAGGAGAGCAATGAAAGACTCATTAATAAGGCTACAAGTCTTCTTAATGAGAATAAAATCCTTGGAATTAAGGGTGTTGGTGGTTTTAATTTAGTTTGTAAGATTGATGATGAAGAGACGGTTAAAAGGCTTAGAAGGGTCAAATTTAGGGATAAGAAGCCTTTTGCAATTATGTTTAAGGATTTAAATGAGATTAAAAAATATGCCTATGTTAGTGAAAATGAAGGTAGGGCCCTTGTGTCACGCGCTAGGCCTATTGTGTTACTAAAGGATAAGGGGACTTTAAAGTGCGCGAAAAGTGTTTATGGTGAGAGTAATTATATTGGTGCTTTTTTACCTTCTATGGGGCTTCATTACATGCTTTTAGAAAAGATTGGTCCGTTGATTGTTACTAGTGCTAATGAATCTGATGAGCCGATGATTACTGATGATAATGATTTTTCATTTGAGGTTGATGGGATTTTAAGCAATAATAGAGAGATTTTAACGCCTATGGACGATTCTGTTGTCTTCTTTGATTATAAGGGTGAGATGAGGATGATTAGGCGCTCAAGGGGATATGTTCCACTTCCTGTTATTACAAAGAGTCTTGAAAAAAATGATAAGGGTGTGATTTGTCTCGGTGGAGATTTAAAATCAGCCTTTGCTGTGTCATTAAAGGATAGGACAATTCTATCAGAGTATTTTGGGGACCTTGTAAATATCAAGATTCAAGAGAATTTGATGAAAGAAATTGATAGAATTATTGAAATTTACGGTGTTAAACCAGAAATTATTGTGTCGGACACACATCCTTCCTATTTTTCTGTTAAAATAGCAGAAGAGTTGAGTTTGAAATATCATGCCGAGCTTTTGAAGGTTCAGCATCATCATGCGCATATTGCTTCTGTTATGGCTGAGTATGATTTATCTCACTGTATTGGTGTTGCCTTGGATGGAACTGGATATGGAGATGATGGTAAAATCTGGGGAGGTGAATTTTTCTATTGCTCAGATGATAAGTATTTTAGAGAAGGACATTTGTCATATGTAGGACTTGTTGGTGGAGATAATGCATCTAAAGATGCTGTGGCAACTGCAATTTGCTATTTAATTCAAATGATGGGTGAAGATAAGGTGTGCGAATGCCTAAAGGAGAGTGTTGGTTCAGACTTAAAAATGAAGGTGAATCTTCTTTCTGCAGCCCTTAAAAATGGGGTTAATACATTTGAAACCAGTAGCACAGGAAGACTTTTTGATTGCATATCAGTTCTACTTGGAATTTGCTTTGAGAATAGTTATGAGGGAGAATGTGCAATTTTACTTGAAAAAAATGCAGAAAAGTTTTATGGAAATGTGGTAGAATATAGAGATAAAATAATTCATGAGTTTCATGAAAGTGTCGGAAATGATTTTTTAAATCAAATGAAGATGGTTCAGTTTATACTTTCAAAAAGACGAGAAGGGGTTTCAAAAGAGGAGCTAGCCTTTATCTTTCATTTGATTGTTGCTGAGAGTATTTATTGTGAGTGTTGTGAGATTAGAAATAAATATTCTGAAGAAAAGGTTTGTCTTTCGGGTGGAGTTTTTGCGAACAGGCTTTTGATTGAACTTATAGAAGATAGACTGGAAGGAGATGGATTTAAGGTTTATTTAAATTCGCAAGTTCCTGCAAATGATGGTGGAATTTCACTTGGACAGGCCTTCATTTGTTCAACTCAGTCGGGTGCAAGACCCGCGAGCGAGTCTTGATGGTATGTAAAAAAAGTGACTTAGCTTTGGGAATGGTTTATTTTAGCTAAGCGGAAAAGAGGAGCGTATGGGAAATAGCTTATTATTTGATGGGGAATACGAGGGAGTAAATTTTAAGAATTTTAGGTATCTAAAAGACTTAAATGTTTCTGATGTGGTTGTAAGAATTAGTCGAGGAAAGAGTCAGTTTAAGCTTGATGAATTGTATTCTGAAAGACTTATGGATTTAAATCAGATTTATTATAGACAGGCTATTTTTAAGGATATGGATTATGATGATATCTATAATGGGATTAGCCAGTTTTCTACGGATATTGTTAATCTAAATAAGGCAGAGGATTCTACGACAAGGGTCTATAATTATCATCAGAGAAATTATTATAAAATGAATGAGGTTGCTCTCTATATTGATTTAGTTGAGCGAATTCAAAAGGTTCTTCAAGATGAGAGAATTATTTCTAAGGGGCTTCAAACTCAGGCGGCACTTTTTACCGAGTATGTTAATAGTTCTCAGTTTATCCAGATGAAAAGTGAATTAAAAAGAGTTCAGGCAGCACTTGATTCAATCCATTATTCGGTGAGGATTACAAGTCATGGTATGGAAGTTTTTGATAAAACCGTAGATGTTGATTACAGTGATGTTTTAGAGGAGACATTTAGACGTTTTAAGCAATATGATACGGATTCCTATCTTTATCATGGATTTCAGATTTCTATTAAGCTTAATGGAGCGGAAGAGAGGGTACTTGAGGAGGTTGTTAAGTTTCATAGAGATGTGTTTGCAAGTCTCGGTGATTTTGCTGATAAGTATAAGGAATATAAGGTTCAGTTTGTTTTGAATTTTTATTCGGAAATTCAGTTTTATTTATCTTATATAGATTTTATGAGGCCGCTTAAAAAGAAGGGTATGATTTTTTCTTTTCCTGTTTTTAATGATGATGGAGATTATACTGTTGAGATTAAAAACGGTTTTAATGTTGCAGTTGCAAGGAATAATGAAACTGTGATTACAAATGATTTTGTAAGGGATGCTCATGAAGATGTTTATGTTATTACCGGAGCAAATCAAGGTGGTAAAACAACATTTGCAAGAATGGTTGGCCAGATTATTCATTTTGCGCAAATTGGTGCACCTGTTGCTGCGGAGTATGCAAGGCTATTCTTATGTACTGAGATTTTAGCACATTTCGAAGTAGACGAGGATGTGGCAACAGAGAATGGTAAACTTAAAGAGGATTTAGTCAGAGTTAAAGAGCTTCTTGAGTGTGCGGATGAGAGGAGCATATTTATTTTTAATGAGGTATTCTCATCGACCACAATGGAGGATGCTAATGTCCTCGGTGTTAATGTGATTCGAAAGATTAGAAATATTGGTTCAATTTGCATTTATGTTACCTTCTTGGATAAGATTATTAAGAATGTACCGGGTGCTGTAAGTATGGTTAGTCAAACCCTTCCAGACGGTGTTAGAACCTTTAAGATTATTAGGAAAGAGGCGGATGGATTATCTTATGCGATGATGCTTGCTGAGAAATATAATCTAACCTATGATCAGATTCTTAATCGTCTGAATCGCAATGCAGAAGGGGGTGGAAGATAATGAAGGCTTATTTATTATATAGAGATAGAGATTTTAAGTGGGATAGAAAAGAAGACCTTTTCCAGAAGACTCTTGCCGATGATATGCAGCTAGAGATTGTTTTCCAAACCATGTCTAAGGGTGATGAATATATTTATAATATTGTTAGGACGGTTATGTTGAATCCTTTGAAGGATCAGGAAGAGATAATATTTAGACAGAAGGTTTTTAAAGATTGTATTAGAAATAAATGGATTTTTGACGAGATTGACAAGATGAGAAGGGATTTGGAGGAGAAGAAAAAGAACGGTGCTAGAATGGGACTTCTCTGGGATCATCCCGAATCAAAGGTTAGCATTGGAATTGAGGTTTTAAGGACCTATATGGATGAACTTAAGGCTCTTAGAAAGATTGCTGACACAAGAGCTAACGAGTTTAAGTCGGATGGTTTTACAAATCTTTTTGCAAGAATTCGTGAGGAATTAGATGATAAGTTTTTTAAAGAAGTGAAGGTTCAGCTTGATAAGTGTATGTTTAAGGATGGAATTGAAATTGGAATGAATATTTCAGAAGGTCTAAAGTCAAGTGAACATAAGCTTGTTGAGCCTCAAAATAAGGTTGCTGGATTTATGAATAAGCTTTTTTCTAGAAACTCTGGTAATGTTATTAGAACGGATTCTATTGAAGATAAGGAATCAATTACTGAGATGAGAGAGAAGGGGCTAAATTCTGTTGGTAATACGCTTATGCAGGCGGCTGACCACATTCAGAACTTCTTTATAATGCTTGATAATGAGTTGGATTTTTATAAGGGTTGCTTTAATTTATGCCAATATCTTCAGGGGATTGGAATGAATTTAACATATCCTGTTGTTACTGAAGATAAGACTGGAATCATTGAATATGAAGGCCTTAAGGATGTTGCCCTTACTATTCAAAAGAATGAAATAGTTACTGGAAATGAGGGGCAAATTGGAGATAGACATACAGTTGTTATTTCTGGTGCTAATCAGGGTGGAAAGACCACATATTTAAGGAGTGTTGGCCAGGCGATTCTTTTTACTCAGTGCGGACTTTTTGTTGCAGCTGATAGATATATGACAGGAATTTATAATGGTATTTATACTCATTTTAGAAAAGAAGAAGATACCTCAATGAAGAGCGGTAAACTTGATGAAGAGCTTGCGAGACTTAATGAGATTATCAATGTCGTGGAAGAGGATGCCTGCATTATGTTTAATGAGTCCTTTGCATCTACAAATGAGAGAGAGGGTACTGACATTGGTTGGCAGGTTTTAAATGCGCTTGAAGAGTCGAACATTAGAATTTTTTTAGTGACTCACTTTTATGAACTTGCTGAGAAATTTAGAGAAGATGGAAGGGCTACCTTCCTTCGCGCTGAGAGACGTGAAGACGGTGTTAGAACCTTTAAGATTATTCCAGGTTATGCTTCAAAAACTGGATTTGGAATGGATTTATATAATCAGATTTTTTCGGAATGATTTGAAAAAAGTTTTTTTAGGAGATTAATATGATTGAAGCTTGTAACGTGACGAAAAACTTTATAAAGCAGGAAAAGAAGGGGATTAAGAAGGAATTTGCTGCAGTTTGTGATGTTAGCATTAAGACAAATTGTGGTGAAATTCTTGGAGTTCTTGGACCAAATGGTGCTGGAAAAACCACCCTTCTTAGAATGCTTGGAGGATTGATGAAACCAGATGTCGGAGAGGTTTTTGTCTTGGATAGGGAGAATAACCGAATCAGTAATCGTGAGGTTTTAAAGTCTTATATTGGATATCTTTCTGAGAATACTAAGCTTTATGGAAGGTTTACTGTTAGGGAATTGCTTAGTGTCTTTGGTGAGTTATATGGATATAATAAAAATGATATTAAGGGTAGAATTGAGGAAGTGTCGGAGACAATGATGCTTCAAGATTTTATTGATAATAAGATTGAAAAGCTTTCTACTGGGCAGAAACAGAGGGTTAGTATTTCGAGGTGCTTGCTTCATGATCCTGAAAATTATATTTTTGATGAGCCAACTCTTGGTCTAGATATAATCAGTGCTAAATCCATTATTGACTTTATGAAGACGGAGAAAACAAGGGGAAAATCCGTTATTTATTCTACTCACTATATGGAAGAGGCTGAATTTTTGTGTGATAGGATAGTAATGCTTAATCAGGGGAAGATTATTGCTGAGGGAAGTCCACTTGAATTGAAGGAAAAATATGGAACAAGGAATTTGAGAGAAACATTCTTTGCGATAGTGGAAGAAAATGAATAGAATATTAATCCTTTGAAAGGTTTTAGAGTTATGAATAGAAAACATTTATCTAGTCTTTATAAAAAAGAAATAATGGATGTAATTAGGGATAAGAAGACATTGCTTGTTATGATTGTCTTGCCTCTTATCCTTTATCCACTTTTGTTTATTGTGATTTTACAGGTTATCACGATGATTAATACGAGTGAGACCTCTAATGAATATAAATATGCATATGTTGGTAAAGATTCCATTACTGTGGATGCGATTTCAAAGCTAAATAACTGGATTGATAGCGATGATAATGAGTTAGAATATGATATAAATCCTTCGGTTAAGTATATTGGTGAGGATGAAAAGACCTTGATTGAAGCGCTTAATAAGGAAGAAATTGATGCCTATATTAAGGTTTCTGAAAAGGATGGACAGGTCTTTTATAAGATTAATTATTTATCCTCTGTTAGTAATTCTGCGAATTGTAAGTCATATTTAACTGAAGAATTAGAGGGGCTTAATGAGGAGAGTGCGAAGGAAAAAATTAGTGAATCTGGTCTTGATGTTGATAGCGTGCTTTATCCTGTGGTTTGCGATTCTGTTGATAAGGCTTCTGGAGAAGAGGCGATGGGAAATGTGCTGGGCTCAGTTATTCCATTTCTTTTGATAACCTCAGTTTTGATGGGATGCGTATATCCTGCGATTGATGCAACCTCTGGAGAGAAGGAGAGAGGGACTCTTGAAACTCTTCTTACTTGTCCGATAAATAATTTGGAATTGATTATGAGCAAGTTTTTATCGGTTGCGACAATTGCTGCTTTTTCTGTGTTTATCAATATGATTTCTGTCGGAGGAATTGCAGTATACTTGTATCTTACGATGAAGAGTCTTAGTTCTAAGTTTGATGATTTTAATTTCTCGACCTTTATTCCGGCATTAATTATTGTAATCTTTTGTATACTTGCATTTGCTCTATTTATGAGTGCTGTGGTTATGTGTATCTGCGCATTTGCAAAGAGCTTTAAGGAAGCAAATAACTATGTTTCACCGATTATGATTGTTGTTTTACTTGTAGGATATGTTGGATTTATTCCTAATGTTAAACTTACCACTACAATGTCCTTAATTCCGGTTGTTAATGTGGTGCTTTTACTTAAAAATTTGCTTGCCTTTAAGTATGAAATCGGAACCATTCTTTTGGTTCTTATGAGTAATATTGTCTATGCTGGAATTACCGTATGGTTCTTATCTAGAATCTATGATAGCGAATCAATTCTATTTGGAGAGTCTCTTGGAAACATGAGAATCTTTGAGAGGAGAATTAATATTAAAAAGAATTCTATTCCATCACCTATGGATGCGCTTTTTGTTTATATTATTGTGCTTATTGGAATGATTTACGTTGGTGGAGTACTTGGACTAAAGTCTGTTCTTATGTCAGTTTTTATTCCACAAGGCTTGATTTTACTTGTTCCTTTGTTGGCAGTTATTTATATGAAGGGTGATATAAAGAAGATTTATCTTTTGAAACTCCCTAAAATAAGGCATCTTCTTGGTTCGATAGTTTTATTTGCTGGAACCTGGTGTTTAACAAGCATTGTTGGTGCGATTCTTTCGCAATTCTTCCCTAATGCTGAGATGGATGCGACCGAATCTTATATGGCAATCGTTGAATCCCTTCCTTTCGTTGGAGGTGTTTTAGTGATTGCGCTTTTACCAGCTGTAGTAGAAGAGCTTTTCTTTAGAGGTTTTATCCTATCATCATTTAAGAATAGGATGAATCCATTTGCTGCATGTGTTGCGGTTTCTTTTTTATTTGCATGTATCCATATGCTTCCAATTAGGATTTTACCTATTATGGTTTTATCTATGGGACTTTGCTATTCTGCATATAAATCAGAGAGTATTATTACATCGTCTTGCATGCATTTCTTAAATAACTTTATTAGTGTTATTGCGCTTTACTATCCTAAGAAGGTTGAATTTATTAGTAATATGAAGTTCGATACACCTTTGAAGGTGATTGGTTTCCTGCTTATTGGTGTCTTATTATTTGTTATAGGATTATTGATTATTCATGGAAGACCATTTAGAGTGAAAGAAGAAAAGGCGTAAAGTAACCATTTTGTAAGATTTTTTTGCTTTACAAATATATTTTTATGTGTTAACATACCAAAGTCTAAAAAAGTACCCTTGCCCAGACATTGGATACTCCAACCGTGGTCTTAGTGGGGGTGAATTTAAAAAAATAGGAGGAATCAGTAATGATTACAAAAGAGAAGAAAACAGAAATCATCAAGGCTTACGGACGTTCAGAGGGTGACACAGGTTCACCAGAGGTTCAGATTGCAATTCTTACAGAAAGAATCAGAGAGCTTACAGAACATCTTAAGGTTAACAAGAAGGATCATCACTCAAGAAGAGGTCTTCTTAAGATGGTAGGTCAGAGACGTAACCTTTTAGCTTATCTTAAGTCAAAGGATATCAATGCATATCGTGAACTTATTGAGAAGCTTGGTCTTAGAAAATAATTTTGTAAAAAGTTTTCTGTGTAAAAGAAATGAAATTGAGAACCCCTTAAAGACGAAGTCGAATTTAAGGGGTTTTCTTGACTTAATTAGGTTTTCTAAAAGTATTACTTTAGTTATGTGGAGTGAGGTAGAGCGATGAATCAACTTCAAAAGGATATTAAAAGTAAAGAATTTAAGAATTTCTATCTCCTTTACGGTGATGAGGATTATACAATTATTAATCTTCGTAACAAACTAAGGGAAGCAATGGGATTACATGAGCCAGATTTGAATTATGCATATTTTTATGGTAATGATTTTGACCAGAAGAGGTGCGATGATTTGGCACGTACTGCTCCGTTTTTTGCTGAACAGAGACTTATTGTTCTTGAGAATACTGAGCTTTTTAAGAAAGCAAGTGACTTTGCGGATAGTGTTATGACTTTTCCAGAGTCTACGATATGCCTTTTTATCGAGAAGAGACAGGATGCTGATGAGAAGAAGCAGATAGTCGATAAAAGAGGTAGGTTATATAAGTTTATTGCTAAAAATGGTACAGTTGTTGAATGTAGTAAGACTGGAAGTAGTGATCTTTTAACCTTTGTTGGACTTCAACTTAAGAAGGAAAATAAGGTTATGTCGAAGAGCACTGCAACTTACTTCTTGTCCTTAATTAATACATCCCTTTTTAATGTTAAGAATGAGCTTGATAAGCTGGTTTCTTATGTTGGTGATAGGGAAGAAATTACTAAAGCTGATGTTGATGAGATTACATGTAAGCTTATTAATGATCAGATGTTTAAGATGATTGATGAGATAGCCTTAGGTCATAAGGATAAGGTTATGAAGATGTATATGGAACTCGTTGAACTGAGAATTAATGTTAATATTATTCTGGCTAATTTGAGAAATCATTTTAAACATTTAGTTGAAATTAAGTCGGTTGGTAGAAGCGTTAGCCGAGAAGATTTCATAAAGAAGGCTGGAATTATGCCGTTTTTATATGGCAGATACTTAGATCAGGCTAGAAACTTTGAGTATGATGATTTGAAACATAAGCTTGAATTATGTGTGGAAACAGAGTTTAATTTCAAGACAGGTCAGGTTTCTGATGTGATTGGACTTGAGCTTTTAATAATAGAGTTAATGAAATAGGAGAGAGTTATGATTGAAATTTTAATCTCAATTCTTTTTGGAATTGTAGAGGGTATTACAGAATGGTTGCCAGTAAGTAGTACTGGACATATGATTTTGTTAGAGGAGTTTGTTCATTTTTCCATGTCTGAAGAGTTCATGGAAATGTATTTAGTAGTTATTCAGCTGGGTGCGATTATGGCAGTTGTTATCCTGTATTTTCCACAACTTTGGCCATTTTCAGCTAAGAAGGAAGAGCATTACATTAAGAAGGATATTTGGATGATGTGGTTTAAGGTTCTTGTCTCATGTATCCCTGCTGTTATCGTTGAATTGGCTTTTGGTGATGTGCTTGAGAAAACCTTTTATAACTACAAAGTAGTTTCAATTATGTTGATTATTTTCGGTATTTTGTTTATAATAGTGGAAAGTGTAAATAAAAACAAAGAGGCCGCTGTTAATTCAATTGCTGAGATTAGTTTTTTAAATGCTTTTTTGATCGGTGTATTTCAGCTTATTGCTGCTGTTTTCCCAGGTACATCAAGATCAGGCTCAACGATTGTCGGTGGACTTTGTCTTGGTCTAAGCAGAAGTGTTGCAGCTGAGTATACTTTCTTTTTAGCTGTTCCGGTTATGTTTGGAGCAAGTATTATTAAGTTGATTAAGTTCGGTTTTTCATACTCAGGTATTGAAATTGCCGTTCTTTTAGTAGGTATGATTACAGCATTTGTTGTTTCTATTCTTGTCATTAAATTATTGATGAGTTATATTAAGAAACACGATTTTAAAGCTTTTGGATGGTATAGAATTGTTTTGGGTATATTAGTTCTTGTCTATTTTGCAGCTGCAAAATAATGATTAGAAGGAGTGATTTGTATGTTTTTTAAAAGACTAAATAGAAATACCGTTCAATGTACAATTACTAAAGATGAAATTAGAGAGATGGGATACTCCTTTGAAGAAGTGATTGCTAATCAGGAGATTTCTCAGATATTCTTTGATGAGATTATTCATAGAGCACACGAAGAAGTTAACTATTCACCAACTGGAAATGATATCTCTGTGCATGTTATGGCATTGCCTGATGATACACTTCAGATTGTTCTTACTGGTGATGGTGATAAAACAGGCAAAAATGGAATGAATAATCTAAAAGCCTTGTTTGATGATTTTATTGCAGAGAATCTTATGAATATGAATTCTGATGATAGTGATGATTCAGACTATGATGATGACTCTGATTATGATGATGTTGATGAGGTTACTCAGGTTTTATCGGATACATTTGATGGTGATCAGGATGATTCAGATTCGCAGGAAATAGTAGATTATGGCAAATCCTTTGAAGATTTTCTTGGAAGACTTAGGAAATATGCTGAAGAAAAATTTGTTGAGGAAGAGAATAGAAGAAAGAAACTTATGTCTTATCCAAAGGCATTTAGGTTTTCTAGTCTCGATGAAATCAAGCAATTTGCGAGATGTACCAGATTTAAGGATCATATTTCGACTTCAGTTTATAAGGATACAGCATCAAATGAGTACTTATTCTTAGTTAAAAAGAATAAACTTTCGATTGATGAGTTTGTTTCTCTTTGTCAGGAAATAATGGAATTTTCTGAAAAGATTTGTGTGTTCTATTTTACAGAACAGTATCTTAAGGAACACTATAAATGCATTATCAAGACAAAGGCTATTCAGATTTTAAGAGAATATGATATTTAAACAGGAGAATTGAAGTGTCTCGACAAATCGATTTATTAAATGAAAAAAGGGTTCCTAAAAGAACAATTTTTTCGATTATTATTTATGTGATTGAAATTGTAATTGTGATTCTCCTTGCCTATGCGATTACTCGTTATGGATTTGTCAATATGGAAATTACAGATGAGAATATGCTTCCAACCTTAGAAATTAACGATGAAATCATTGTTGATAAAATTTCATATAAGGTAGGCAAGGTTAAGAGATCAGATGTCGTTGTGATTAGTGAGAAAAGTTCTAATCATACATATTACACGGCTCTTCGTGTTTTAGGACTTCCTGGTGAGAAGATAGTTATCAAGGATGGCGATGTCTACATTGATGGTAAAAAAGTTAAAGAAAAGTTAGAGTTTGAAGAAATTAAGGCCGCGGGTTTGGCTCAAAATGAGATTACCCTCGGCAAAAATGAATACTTCCTTTTGGGGGATAACAGAAATAACTGTTTGGATTCTAGAAATGAAACAGTAGGTACTGTTAAACGTTCTGATATTTTAGGAAAGGCCTTTATTAAAAGGAAACCTTTTGCCTTTGTTGGAAGTATTGATAACTTCTAGTATTTGGGAGTTAATTTAGAATTTAGTAAGATGAGGTAAATTATGGAATTTCAATGGTATCCAGGTCATATGAGCAAAGCTATGCGAACTATGAAGGAGGATATAAAACTTATTGATGTTATTATTGAGTTGGTTGATGCAAGAGTACCTTTGAGTAGCAAGAATCCTGATATTGATACTTTAGCAAATTCAAAATCGAGGGTAATTTTACTTAACAAGGTTGACCTTGCTGATCCAGCAGTTACAAAGCTTTGGAGGGAGTATTACGAGGAACGTGGTTTCTATGTTTCCGAAGTTAATGCCAAGACTGGACAAGGTGTTAAAAATATTCAAAATATTATCAATGAGGCATGTAAGGAAAAGCTTGAAAGAAACAAGAAGAGAGGGATTCTTAATAGACCTTTGAGGGCTATGACGGTAGGAATTCCAAATGTTGGTAAATCAACTTTTATTAATTCGCTTTCTGGAAAGGCTGCTACTAAGACGGGTAATAAACCTGGAGTTACTAAGGGTAAGCAGTGGATTAGACTTAATAAGAATATTGAACTTATGGATACACCGGGTGTTTTGTGGCCTAAGTTCGAGGACCAGCAGATTGGTATGAACCTTAGTTTTATTGGTTCTATCAAGGATGAGCTTGTTAATATTTATGAATTGACAGTTAATCTTTGTGATTATTTAAGGGAGAATTACAAGGATTTACTTATAGAAAAATATGGTTATGAAGAATCTATGGATTCATATGCATTGATTGAGAAATTTGCTGAGAATCGTAAATTCTTGCTTCCTGGTGGTGTGTTGGATGTTGATAAGGCAGCAGCTGCACTTTTGGATGATTTTAGGAAGGGTAGAATTGGTAAGATTTCTTTAGAAAAGCCATGTAGTGAGTGATTTTTGGGATTTACGAGTCCTATAGTTTTTTTGGGGATAGCCATGAGCTAGAGATTAGTTTTACCTGCTCATACGGAGGAATGGTGTTATGTACAATGAAGAAGAGGTTTTAAAAGCGCTAAATCAAATAGAGTCTATTAAAGCCGCAGAGGAGAAGAAGGCTGAAGAGGCAGCTCAGGCTACCATGCTTAAGCAGCAGGAACTCCTCAAACAGCAAGAACAATTGAAGAAGATGCAGGAACAGATTGCAGCTCAACAGGCTGAACTTGCGCGTCAGGAAGAAGAGCGTAAGAAGGCAGAAGCTCTTGCAGCAGCTCAGGTTGCAGCTAAGAAAGCTGA
>JAILNN010000118.1 GCA_024691565.1 Lachnospiraceae bacterium
AATAATTCCCGACATAATCTTTCCCTTCCTAATTCTTCTAAAAATTATACACATACCATAAGTTACACTTTTTCAGAAAAAAGTTCAATAGAAAAAGCCAATTACACATAAAAAATATACGCATTTTCGCGACAAAACTATACCCAAAAAATATTTACGGTTTACATTTCCTCGTATTTTAACTATAATGACTGCGAAATAAATAGAATAAATAAAAAAGAAAGCAACCCCACCGAAGGAGGTGTGCGATATGAATAAAGATTTAACCGTGGGTGATCCACAAAAAGTTTTATGGAAATTTTGCCTTCCATTATTTGGCAGTATCATTTTTCAGCAGCTATACAACATCGCAGACTCACTTATTGCAGGACGTTTCATTGGCGAAAACGCACTTGCAGCCGTAGGAAACAGCTATGAAATAACTCTAATATTTATCGCATTTGCATTCGGATGTAATATCGGATGTTCGGTAATAACTTCCAGATTCTTTGGTAGTAAAGATTATCACCATATGAAAACTGCAGTAACAACTGCAATGATTTCAAGCGGAATTGTCTGCCTATGTCTAATGCTTTTTGGAATACTTGGAAGCGACGCACTTTTACATTTGATAAAAACACCAGCTGATGTTTTTGCTGACTCAAAACTCTATTTAGACATTTATATTTTCGGACTCCCATTTGTATTTTTTTATAACATTTCAACTGGAATTTTTTCAGCACTTGGAGATTCCAAAACACCATTTTACTTCCTTGTAGCATCTTCACTTTCAAATATTGCCGTGGATATATTCTTTGTAAAATCCCTAAATATGGGCGTTGCCGGCGTAGCTTGGGCAACCTTCATTTGTCAGGGAATAAGCTGTATTCTCGCATTGATCGTAATAGTAATAAGACTTAAAAAGATAAAGACAGATAGAAAGCCAAAGCTTTTCAGCATGAATATATTAAGAAAATTTGCATATATTGCAATCCCAAGTATCTTGCAGCAAAGTTTTATCTCAATTGGAAACATAATAATCCAAAGCGAAATCAACAGCTTCGGACCATCAGTAATGGCAGGATATTCAGCAGGCGTAAAACTAAATAACCTTGTAATCACTTCCTTCACAACGCTTGGAAACGGAATATCAAACTATGCATCACAAAACATAGGTGCAGGAAAATATGATAGAATCTCTGCAGGTTTCAAAGCAGGAATAAAACTTATATGGATAATAACCCTGCCGATTTGCGTAATCTATATGCTTTTCCCACATACTTTAATTTCGTTCTTCTTAGATGTTCCATCAGCAGAAGCTGTGAAATCAGCAACCTATTACTTAAGAATTCTCGCACCATTTTACTTTGTAATCTCTTCAAAGCTTGTTGCCGACGGAATCTTAAGGGGTGCAACCCTCATGAAAAGCTTTATGTTAGCGACCTTCACAGATTTAATTCTACGTGTCGTTTTCGCAATTTGCTTATCAAAAACTTCTCTCGGCTATATCGGAATATGGACAGCATGGCCAATTGGCTGGGTTGTAGCCACCTGCCTATCTCTTTATTTCTATAAAAGAGCCGAGTGGGATAAATTGTAAAACCAAGAGATGAACCATAAAATTAAGGGCAGGCCCAAAAAGGTCTGCCCCCCTTATTTTTAATCAGGATTTTCTAAATATTTAATTCAACATTATTTCATTTCAGAAACTATCTCATCGTAAACTTCTTTCGTTTCCTCTTTATCAATGCCGCTGATATAGTAGGTTGTGCCTTCCTCAGTAGCAATCTTAATGTATACATTATCCTTTGGAGCTAAAAAGAGCTTGCATTTCTTCTGACCATCAACTGTAAAATTACCCTTAAGAAGCTGTGACATACCAGTTCCATTAACTCTCACAAGCTTTAATTCATCCAAATCATCCTTGTACTCTGCATCTTTTATGTTATCCAACTCAATAACATACTCATCTCTAAGTTGATGGCAAATAACCTTTTTATCTTCAAGACGAATATTAATAGGCGTTGCTTCAAGCATTCCAACCCAAACAACTGAAGCTAATGCGCCAACTAAACATACTGCAATGAAAACACCAAGAACTTTTCCCGCTGGATGTGCAAAATTAACTGTGGTTCCAATTCCCATTCTCTTCTCAATGTTTAATCTATTATCAGATGGATTGTAATAGAACATTCCGCCTATCCAATTCTCATCATCATCCAGCGTAAATTCCATTTCATTCTTATAGCGAGCTTCAATCTTTTTAGCAGCAGAAACTGACAAAATGCAAATAACCATAATTGGAACGATATACACCATAACACCAATCATCAAAACTACATCAGAATACATAAACACAATTGACAAAGCAATAATTAAAATATACAAAGTGTTAATCCATAAAAATCTAACATTAAAATCTGCAAAGTTTTTCTTTTTTGCCCTATTATAATTCGCATTGATATCACTATCAGTTGAAATAACCTCATTTTTCAAGTTATCCATCATAAAGGATATGAAGGTAAGCAAAAGTCCGGTAAGCCAAAAAATTCCAACTACAATAGTTCCAATAAAACTACCATTACCTGCATCAATGTCAATGTTAATAACCTTGCACTCACAAAGAAAAATGAAAACCCAAATTACAAGTCCAATAATATTAGGAATCAAAACTTTTCCAAGACTCATGGTTTTAATCTTTCCAACCATATTAAGGTCAACATAACTTACACCTTTTTCACTATAGAGTCCAAGTTCTTTTTTTAGAGCCATCATCTGAGAATGACCAATAATATATGGTACAAGCAATGCAATAATTGACAGATACAAAAATCCTAACCAAACAAATGTCTGCATCTTAAAACCTCTAAGTGCAAGTAAAACGCATGCAATCACTATACAAAGAATTGAAACAATCGTAGCATTCTTATTAGTATTTTTAACAATAGAATTAACCTTTTCAATATTTTCAGATACCATAAATTCAGGTCTAAAATTAACACCCAAAATTATCTTCTTTTCTTTCCACTTTCTAGGATACATAGTAAAGAAGCTAATCAAAACCATTGTAATTACACAAATAAACATAATTAATCCAAAATAAAAATCACTCATTTCCTACTCCTCTCCTCGTATCTCATTTATCATTTCCATAGAATTCATCAACGAGCGCTTTCAATTCATCCTTGCTAACTCCAGAAATTCTCGCCTCGGATACGATTCTCTTCAAATCTGTTTTATTACTATCACTCAAAACACCCTGTTTCTTAATTTCAGTTCTCACTCGCGCACCGTTCTTTCGGTCCGTCATAATATATCCCTCGGACTTAAGCAATTGATATGCCTTACTTACAGTCATGGTGTTAATCCCCATTTCCAGTGCCAAAGCTCTAACCGTTGGGAGCTGATCTCCGCCAGCAAGAACACCATCAGAAATCCCCATCACAATTTGATTTCTAATCTGCATATAAATCGGGACATCTGATAATTCATCAATTCGAATAATCATCTTACATCCCTCCTTTCTCTATATCTATTCACATACTACATATAAAATTGCCTTTGTATTTGCAAAATAGTTTTTGTATGTTTTGTATTACTTTGTATAATACAGACTATACAACCATATTTTAAAATTGTCAATACCTTTTTTTGTTTTTTTTTATAAATCCCTTATACCATTAAAACAAAAAAGCCCAAACACCTTGACTTCACTACAGTCACAGTGTTTGGACCCCTTATTTTTCTTTATGCTTTTTAACTATATAAAATAAAACCCTACACTTCTTTCCACTGAGTGCTCTTCATTCCAAGTTCCTGCATGTGCTCTGCCATAAATCTCGCATACTTATCTTCTTTTAAACCAATGCAGAAGCTTATGTAGAACTTGCCACCAACTTCAAGCATAATTAATCCGATTGATCTTTCAGGCATAACCCTAACATTATCTATATGAATACGGTTTCCATATTCTGATGTACTAATAGTACCCATATGTGTTACAGATGCAGATATCTTTGTTTCTCTCATACTAGCAGTAACTCTTTCGAGCATATTTGCACCAATTGCCTTTTTATATCCCTCCACAATTCCATGATAAACACCACACATAATATTAATACTCTGTGGGGATGCAAACTCTGCAAGTTGTTTCCTGAAATCAGCATTAATTTCTGCTTCATTCTTATCATCCATAAACACTTCACTATCAAACTCAAACTGCTTATGAACAACCTGATGCAATAGTGAATTCGTGTTACCCATAACCGTTCTAACACTAACTGGTGTTGTGAACTCAAGTGGCAATTTGTTATCAGGATTTAACCTTTGCAAAGACTCACCAATCAACTGAACAAGCACTGAACTTGGTGTTCCTCCAACTGATTTAGCAAACTTCATAAAATCATCCGAATCAACTGAAATAGAATAATGTCCGCAATCATCAAGAGTTAAATCAGGTTTCGTCTTTTCCTTCTCTGGATACTCAAAATAGTCCTTAGGTGACATTGCTTGTGCCATAAGTTTTTGTGGATCAATAGCATCAACCATAGAATAAGCATCTGTCTCAGCATCCTCTGGAACTCCATTTTCAACCGTTCTAACGCCTTCTGGTACTGGATATGCCTTTCCATCGAGCTCAGAGAAATAATAATAGAAGAAGGTCTGGAAAACCATATTTAAAGCAGTACCATCAGTCGGTACATGATCAACATAAACATTAAGCTTTTTATCCTTATAGCAAATTGTAATTGCGTGATAATTACCAGCAGCCTTGGAAGGTTCAATGATTTCTTCCGTTTCCTTAATAACAAAATCCAATGGATTCTCAACTAAGTAATACACTCTCTTTCTCTTAACTACTGCATAGGTAAAATATGGATAAACCTGCATTGTCTTATCAAGTGCAACCTTAAGAGCATTAGGAGAAACTGTATCTTCCATATCGAAAGAATATGTCATATAAAACGCCTTGCTTTCAGGGTAAACCGCCCTAGCAAAAACTCCTGCACTAAGTGGCCTTACAACCTTCCAATCCTCGGTTGCAGGTTCACCAGTAATTCCAACTGTAAATTTATATTGCTTATCAAACCTTCCATGATTAAACGAACGAACAACGTCCCAACCATTACACTGGCCCGAACAAATGAATGCATCGCATTTAGAAAGAATATAGAGAGCATAGAAATAGTTTACTGTAGTATCTTCAAGCGCATCATCATATTCCTTTCCTTCTCTAATCTTCTTTTCAAAATCAAAAATCAAGTTAGAATCTTTCTCTTTAAATTCCATAACACTATGACGTTCCTGTGCAATCGCAATAATCTCATTAGGGAATTCCTTCCTCATTTCATCGAAGATATCTTGATCTTCGGTAGCAAGGAAAATCTTTTTATATCCACCTTCAGTCATCCACTCTCTGATTCTAGGAACCATCTGCTCAACTGTCGCATGGATTCTATCATCACCGAGATTCATCGTAACATAATCCGTTCCTCTAGCCAAAACACCTAAAACCTTCTCTTCCGGTAAAACCGCTTCCACATATTCATCCATCTCTTTGATGAATCTATCATTTATGATTGTCTCATCAAAACCGGCCTTAAATCGACTAAAGTACCAGGTAATTGAAAGAGCAGGGAATTCAGTTGAAAAATCAGCCGTATTAGCAACTGTTGCATCATCAGGCTTAGTATTAATATTAAAATATCTACTCAAAATATCATCAGAATATCTAGTACAATTTGGTTTCAAATATGTCTTCCACCCCTTACTCTCAACCGCATCTGAAATCATTGAATAATTAGATAGAACACCTCCAATTCCAGTAATTTCAGTAAGACCTACTTCAGCGTATTTTATAGGCTCAGTAGCATTTTTAGTCGTAACCTGCCAAAAGAAGAGATTTTGAAATAATATAGTAGAACTAATAAATGACCAATTGGATTTTGTCGCTCCAAACTCAGTAGGATTAGGCGTAATTCTAAGTGTTTCCTTAGGAACATCCTCAGAAAAACTCTCTTTGATGGTTAATTTCTCCGCATCATTAATAAACCATTTAATTCTCTCATCTAAAAAAGCAACAGGGATGTCTGTGTGCTTAAGAATAATCTTAGCAGAGACAATTGCATACTCGTTAATAACCTCGAATTCAGCATTATTAAATTGCTCTAAAAACTCAATGCAAATCTGATCTATATTGGTCTCATTATAATCAAGAAATGCTGGATGAATATCAGCGCCTTTAGTCATTTGCAAAATAAGGTCTTTCACTCCTTCTGGGAAAAGGTCCATATTTGCAACATAAGTCAAGTCATAATCCTCTCCACCTGGATTATCAACATGAAACCTTTTTTCTCCCTTCTTAACTAGCTCCAAAGCATCATGGAAGACATTTTCTCCATGATTAATGATAGATAATTTTTCATCGGATCTTTCAGAAATCTGTAACATACACTTTCCTCCTAAATATAAAATTGTATTTTTTCTCTCGAAATAAGTGCCTTTATTATACTACAAAAACGCCAATAAATAAAACTGAAATTAAAAAAAATAAAAAAATTTAAAATTATGTATTGACATACTTCATCTGTCGTAGTATATTTACTTTGTCAGACATAGTACGACAGTCGTAGTAACTTTTAAACAGTAATTACAAAACAAAGATTTTTATGGACCAGGACTTAATGGTCACCAAAGATTTTGAAAACTAAATATCATAAAGGAGGAAGATTACATGGTTCAAATCAGTAGCGACATAATCCGAGGCTACAACGATACCATGATTCTAAACATACTCATGAAGGGACCTTCCTATGGTTATCAAATTTCAAAGGAGATAAAGACAATCTCAGATGAAAAATATGTAATCAAGGAAACTACACTTTATTCGGCATTTACCCGAATAGAAAAAAATGGGTACATTGAATCATTCGTTGCAAATCCAGATCCAGAAGGCAATGGCAAGAAAAGAACCTACTATCGAATCACAGAGGCTGGATTAGAATACTACAAATCCAAATGTGAAGAATGGGAGCTAACAAAAGAAGTAGTTGAAAAATTTATTGAAGAAAATCCCGATAGCTTGACATTGGATGATAATTAGAAACAAGGTGGAGACTTAAAAATTGATTATAACCAACTGATATAAATCAGATGGCAACTAGGGTTAAAAAGGAGATAAACATATGGAAACTATAAAGGGATATTTGGAGGCAATGTTCGCGGGAATGCCTAATACTCCTGAAGTTAGAAAAGCTAAGTCAGAACTTTTGCAAATGATGGAAGATAAATATAACGAGCTTATTGAAGAAGGAGCTAGTGAAAATTCAGCGGTTGGAACAGTAATTTCAGAATTTGGAAATTTAGATGAACTTGCTGATGACCTTGGACTTAAAAAAGAAGTCGAAGAGGCACATGGAAAAGAATCAGAAACACCTCGAAGACACATAACACTTGATGAGGTAAAAGACTTCATCATAAACAGAAGAAAAAAAGCACTTTTCCTAGCTCTCGGAGTAATGCTTTGCATTATTTCAGTAACTGCACCAATAATGCTAGATATTTTCGGCGCAGGTGATTTGGGTGCCGCTCTAATGTTCGTTTTTGTTGGAGCTGGTGTTGGTTCACTTATTTATTGTGGTTTTGTGGATTCAAATTGGAAATTTATGAAAAATTCCCCATGTCAAATCGACATGAATACTGCAAAATATGTTGAAGAAGCACGAAACTCTTTTGAAGCAGTTAGAGCAATCTGCATAACACTTGGAACCGTTCTTTGTGTTATATGTTGGGTTCCATGTATAATCATTGACTATTATAAAGTTAATGAAAACTTGGGCGGGGTTCTTATATTCCTACTCGTAGGAATCGGAGTATTCTTAATTGTATATTCAAACACAATAGCTAGCGGATATGATAAGTTGCTAGAATTAAATGATAAGACAACCTTTTCTGGAACTTATGTAGATTCATCTCCAAAGCCAGTAAATGTTATTAAATACAAGAACAAAACTGCCGAAACAATTGTTGCTCTTTACTGGCCAACTGTAACCTGCCTATACTTAATACTAAGTTTTCTAACCTTCCAGTGGGGTATCACATGGATAATTTGGGTAATTGCGGGAGTAGCACATAAAGCAGTCGTAATCAATTGTCAGGCAGATGATTATGAGTAATGCTATTTTAAACTCTTTAAATCACAAAAATTAATAAAGTAACACACAAATCAAAAAAAAAATCATTTAAAAAGTAACACACAAATCATTTATAAAGAATCATTATTAAAAAAAGGAGATAAAGAATGACAAATAAAGGAGCAAAAATTTATATAACAGTACTAACGCTAGTAACAATAGCTGCTGTAATTTTTGGAATCTATTTTTATATTTTTAGAGGAACAACTGTTTTCAGTAAAGCAAAAAATGTAAGTAAAACTGTATCACTAGAAGGAGATATTGATTCAATTATTTTTAATATGGACGCTGCAGACCTTAATATTCAGTATGGTGAAAGTGCTTCTGTAAGCTACAATTTACCAGAAGACAGTATTCCAGATATTTCTCTAGAAGATGGTAAATTATCAGTAATTAGCAAAAAAAATATACGACGCTTTAATATAAATTTTTTTGTTTTTGGAAATGAAAATAAGTATGATGTAACAATCACAGTTCCAACCGGTACAGAATTAAGCGATGTTGATTTAACAACAGATGCTGGTGATCTTGATTTAAAAGATATTTCCACTAGCACATTAAATATTGAAACTGACTCAGGTGATCTTAAACTTAACTCAGTCTTTGCAACAGATGCAACAATTATATCTGATTCTGCCGATGTTGATTTTGAGAATGTTGATTTTTCAAAATCAACTATTAAAACAGATGCTGGTGATTATAAGATTAAAAACAGCGAGATTGATGACCTTGACATAGAGTCAGATGCTGGTGATTTAAAGATTGATGACTCAACAATTGATAATATTACAGCTGAATTTGATACAGGAAATATTAAAGCAGAAGACAGCACAATTAATAGCGGAAGCTGTAAAACTGATGTAGGAAATGTAAATCTAAATGGAAATATTGGCGATGTTTCTACAAGCACAGATGTAGGAGACATCAGAATTAATGGTGATAAGAAATAACAAATATACCTATTCTCCAACCAACAAAAGGGCGTCGGCTTATGTAACCGACGCTCTATTTTTTAATAATTATTTACTGTAAAATCGCTGTAAACATAAACATTGCTTCAATCAAATCCAGATGCGAAGCATTCACATCACCAGAAAAAATCGATGCAAGAATCAGCGCAGGATTACAAATATCTACGGCTTTTCTAAATTAAAGCAATTTAATAATCTCATCCTTAACGTCCTTCAAATGCTCGTCAACTATACCAAAATTCATATCTTTATAACTCCAAGCAGCTCTTGCAATATTGTATTTATCGAAGCAAGTACAAATAAGTTTATACCACTTAAGAGCATCCTCAGCAGCTGCAAGTTCAATAACTCCATATTCTCCACAATAAAGTGCAACATTTCTCTCTTCAGCAACGCGAACTGCCTCGCTAACAAGATCCTCAAAATACTCAATTCCAATTTTCTCATTAGAATCATACTTATCAAATTTCTCAGAAAATTGAGATAAATGCTGTTCAGCATTTTTATCATATTCACCATAAGTCACATCGAAAGGCATCCTAAATGAAGTATCCATTCCAGGAACCCACCAGCCGCCCTGATGTGTGAAAATAAGTGGCTCATAGCAATGGAAATTATAAACAATATTCTCATCAGCAGGCATACTCAAATCCTTTAATGCCCCAATACTATTGTTATAATATCCACCAATCAAAATCTTAATATCAGGCGCATACTTTCTAATTCTCTGAATACATTCACCAGAAATTCTATTCCAAGTATCAGAATACTCCTTATCAGTAACCTCATTTAAGATTTCAAAAGCAAGTCTGTCAGAATACTTTCCATATCTGCTAGCAAACTGATCCCAAAGCTTATAGAAACGCTCCTGATATGCCTCGTTATCAAAGAAACCAGATTCTCCCTCAGCTGCATCGAAACTAAATCCATAAGTCTTATGCAAATCAAGAATCATATT
>JAILNN010000044.1 GCA_024691565.1 Lachnospiraceae bacterium
CTTAAATCAATGGCTGCAGCTCCGAGCATTCCAATTTCTTCATCGACTGTGAAAACGCATTCTAACGGTGGATGTGGAATATCATCTGAGTTTAGGAGTGCAAGCATATAGGCTACTGCAATTCCGTCGTCTCCGCCGAGAGTTGTTCCTTTGGCTGTGATAATTCCATCGTTTACTTCGAGGGTTAGGCCGTCTTTAGTAAAGTCGATATCGCATGAATTTTCCTTTTCGCAAACCATATCCATGTGCCCTTGCAAAATTACGGCTGGATGGTCTTCATAGCCTGCGCTTCCGCCCTTAAATACGATAACATTGTTAGAGTCATCTTGTATATAATCTAGGTTATTTTCCTTTGCCTTTTCAACTATATAATCACTTATTTTCTTTGTATCTCTTGATCCATGAGGGATTGAACATATAGTTTCAAAATATTTAAAAACTTTTTCTGGCTTTAATCCCTTTAAAATTTCGTATTTTTCAGTCATAAAATTCTGCCTCCATATGATGGTCGGATAAAATTAATCAATATTTGTAACCATTCTAAAATATATCAGATATTTTTGCTTCGGTAAAGGTAAAGTTCATTGATTTTTATGTGATTTGGTGGTATTCTGTAGAATGAAAATGTTTTAGTAAGGAGGCATAAGTTTTTTATGAAGGTTTTGGTAACTGGAGTTGCAGGACAACTTGGACATGATGTTATGAATGAATTGAATGCGAGAGGTATTGAGGGAGTTGGTTCAGATTTACTTCCTGAGTATTCTGGAATTCAGGATGGAAGCCCTGTGACAACAATGGAATATGTTTCGCTGGATATTACCGATAAGGCTAAAGTTAGCGAGGTTATTGCCTCTGTGAAGCCGGATGCAGTTATTCATTGTGCTGCTTGGACAGCTGTTGATGCTGCTGAGGATGATGAAAATAAAGATAAGGTTATGAAGATAAATGCGGGTGGAACTGAGAACATTGCTCTCGCCTGTAAGGAAGCAGATATAAAGATGCTTTATATAAGCACGGATTATGTTTTTGATGGACAGGGCGAGAAGCCTTGGGAGCCTGATTTCAAGGGATATGCTCCTTTGAATGTCTATGGAGAAAGTAAGCTTAAGGGAGAACTTGCAGTTTCCGAGAATCTTGAAAAATTCTTTATTGTTAGAATCGCATGGGTTTTCGGTGTTAATGGAAAGAACTTTATTAAGACTATGCTTAATGTGGGTAAGACTCATGATGAAGTAAGAGTTGTTTCTGACCAGATTGGAACACCAACATATACATATGACCTTTCCAGACTTTTGGTTGATATGATTGTTACCGATAAGTATGGATATTATCATGCGACTAACGAGGGTGGCTATATTTCTTGGTATGATTTCACAGTTGAGATTTATAAGCAGGCTGGTTTGAAGACAGTTGTTAATCCTGTGACTACAGCTGAGTATGGAATTTCAAAGGCTAAGAGACCTTTCAATAGTAGGCTTGAGAAGAGCAAGCTTAAGGAGATGGGATTTGAGCCACTTCCTACATGGCAGGATGCGCTCTCCAGATATTTAGAGATTATTAATCAGGACTAAAGAAGCGCCGAAAAGGTGGATTTATCAGGATAAGAGATACCCATAAATGTGGGTGTGTTAGAATAAATAAAAAGGAAAATAGGAGAACTATAAAGATGGGCAAATATTTTGGAACTGACGGATTTAGAGGCGAGGCAAATGTTAATTTGACAGCGGAGCATGCGTTTAAAGTTGGTAGATTTTTAGGCTGGTATTATTCTGAACTTAAGGCTCAGAAGGGTGATAACAGCAGAACTAAGGTTGTTATTGGAAAGGACACTAGACGTTCTAGCTATATGTTTGAGTATAGCTTGGTTAGTGGTATTGTTGCTTCTGGTGCGGATGCATATTTATTGCATGTTACAACAACTCCTTCAGTGGCTTATGTTACTAGAACTGATGGTTTTGATGCTGGTATTATGATTTCAGCGAGTCATAATCCGTTTTATGATAATGGTATTAAGCTTCTCAACTCTGAGGGTGAGAAGATGGATGAGGCTACAATCCTTTTGATAGAGGCTTATCTTGATGGCGAACTTGAACTTTTTGATCAGAAGTGGGATGAAATTCCATATGCGGTTCGTGATAAGATTGGTAGAACTGTGGATTATGTGGCTGGTAGAAATCGTTATATAGGTTATCTTATTTCTCTTGGAGTTTACTCATATAAGGGACTTAAGGTTGGTTTGGACTGTGCGAACGGTAGTGCTTGGAATATCGCAAAGTCAGTATTTGATGCCCTTGGTGCTGAGACATATGTTATTAATGCAGCGCCTGATGGATATAATATTAATGAGAATGCTGGAAGCACTCATATTGAGAATCTTCAGAGATATGTTGTTGATAATGGTCTTGATGTTGGTTTTGCCTATGATGGTGATGCTGACAGATGTCTTTGCGTTGATGAGAAGGGAAATATCATCACAGGAGACCATATTCTTTATATCTGTGGATGCTATATGAAGGCTGAAGGAAAGCTTTCTCACAACACCGTTGTTACAACTGTTATGTCTAACTTTGGTCTTTATAAGGCTTTTGATGAGGTTGGAATTCAGTATGCTAAGACCGCTGTTGGAGATAAATATGTTTATGAATATATGAACGAAAACAGCTGTGTTATCGGTGGTGAACAGTCTGGTCATATTATCTTCTCTAAGTATGCAACAACTGGAGATGGTATTTTGACAAGTCTTAAGATGATGGAGGTTATGAAGGCAGCAGGTAAGACGCTTAGTGAGCTTGCATCACCTTTGAAGATTTATCCTCAGGTTTTGGAGAATATTAGAGTTACTGATAAGACGGAGGCTCAGAATGACTCTGATGTTATTGCTAAGGTCAATGAGGTTGCTGAAAAGCTTGGTACTTCAGGTAGAATTCTTGTTCGTGAGTCTGGTACAGAGCCGCTTGTTAGAGTAATGGTTGAGGCGCAGAGTGAGGATACTTGTAAAGAACTTGTTGACAGCGTAATTGAAGTTATCAAGAGCAAAGGATACGCAGTGGAGGACTAAGTCCTAGGTTGAAACGGCATTAAAATAGGGAGAATTTTGATGCTGAAATGCAACTCATTTTACGTGGGAAACTTTTAGAAAAGTTTTGTAAGGAATTTTTGTAAGGAAGGTTTGTTTGTAAGAATTGAGAAAGAAAATTTTAATGAGGTGAAATTAAATGGCTATTACAAAGACCCTTTTTGGTACGAAAAAGGATGGAATGGAGGTATTTAAGTACACAATCGAAAATGGTAATGGAATGAAGGTTTCCTTTATCGATTTGGGTGCTAGCATTACTAATATTATTGTTCCTGATAAGGACGGTAATTTTGAAGATGTAGTTTTGGGATATGATAATCTAGAGAAATATGAGGTGAATGTACCTAGTTTTGGGGCTCTTATTGGAAGATGCGCGAATCGTATTTCTGATTGTGCGTTTGAGCTTAATGGCGAGAGATATGAGCTCGATAATAATAATTGCGGAAACACCCTTCATAGCGGTTATTCAAGACTTAATTTCTTTATGTATGAAGGCGAGAGTGGAGCGGATGAGACTGGCCAGTATGTGAGATTTTCGAGAGTTAGTCCTGATGGAGAGCAGAAGTTTCCGGGAAATTTAAGCTATTCAGTTACTTATACATTAACTGAAGATAATTCATTGATAATTGAATATGATGCGGTTACAGATAAGGACACCATTTTTAATATGACAAACCACTCATATTTTAATATTGGCCCTAAGGGAGAGGCTGGTGAAAACGTCCTTAAACATGAGGTTAAGATTGATTCTGATTTCTATACACCAGTTGGCAAGGATATTCTTCCTACGGGAGAGATTCTTCCTGTTGCGGGAACTCAGATGGATTTCAACGAATTCAAGGCACTTGGTAGAGATTTATGCACTGACGAGAATGCAGAGAATTTCTTACCAGGTTATGATCATAATTTTGTTTTGAAAAACAATGGCGAGATTGAAGAGGTTGCTGCGCTTAGATGTCTTGAAAATGGACGCGAGATGCGTGTGTTTACTGACCTTCCAGGGCTTCAGCTTTACACAGCACCTGCGCTTTATGAAGAGGGTGGAAAAGGAAATCGTAGCTATGGTTCAAGTGATGCGGTTTGTTTTGAAACACAATTCTTCCCAAATGCAATTAATGTCGAGAACTTCGAAAGTCCTATTTTAAAGGCTGGAGATGAGTTTAAGTCTACTACAATTTATGCGTTTGGTTTGATGTAGAAATTTTGAGAGGTCTATATGGGTAAAGATATTATCGAGAAAGATGATATTGCAGGAAAAGATGGTGTTGCGTTGAAAGACGAAATTGCAGGAAAAGATGGTATTGCGCTGAAAGATGATATTCTGGAAAGAAGCCGCCTTCTTTTAGGAGATGAGGCGATTGAGAAACTGGCTGCTTCGAGGGTGATTGTTTTTGGAGCAGGCGGAGTTGGTGGATATGTAATTGAAGCGCTTGCTAGAACGGGCGTTGGATATATTGAAATCGTAGATAATGATACGGTAAATGTGACCAACATTAATAGGCAGATTATTGCTACGAGACATACAGTTGGAGAGTATAAGGTAGATGCCTTTAAAAAGAGGATTGAAGAGATTAATCCGAAGATTGAAGTAAAGACTAATAAAACCTTTTATCTTCCAGAAACTGCCTCTGAGTTTAATCTTGCTGACTATGATTATATCGTGGATGCTATTGATACTGTGGCTGGAAAGATTTTTCTAATTGAAGAGGCGAACAAAGCTAATACGCCGATTATATCCTCGATGGGAGCTGGAAATAAGGTAAACCCTGCTGCGTTTGAGGTTACAGATATTTATAAAACAAGTGTTTGTCCTCTTGCGAAGGTTATGAGGCGCGAGCTTAAGAAGAGGGGTATCAAAAGCCTTAAAGTGGTCTATTCTAAGGAAGAGGCAAAGAAGATTCCTCGTGATGAAAATGGCGAGAAGGTGGTCGGTTCAGTAGCCTTTGTGCCGTCTGTAGTTGGAATGATAATTGCGGGAGAGGTCATTATGGATCTTGTGAATTCTGGCGATTAAGACTTTGGAGTCCTGTTTTACTAGTATCTATACATAATAATTAACTATACCAATAACCGCTGAGTGGTAACTACTTCCAAATAAGTTTAAGTGGTTTAGCATGTGATATAAGTTATATAAATCTCTTCTGTCTTCGTATCCAGGTTCGATTGGATTAACAAAAGAGTATGATTCATAAAAGGCTGTTGGAAATCTTCCAAACAGTTCTGTCATTGCGAGGTCTGCTTCGGCATGTCCAACGTAGACTGCTGGGTCGATTAACCAGGCTTCGCCATCGCTTCCGACTATATAGTTTCCTGACCATAAATCCCCATGAAGAAGGGATGGATGCTTTGGTTCGATAAGTAGGTCTGGAAGCTTATCTAATAGTTTTATAATTTTCTTTATTGAAGTTTTATCGAAGTATTTTTCTGCCATCATAAATTGCGGCTCTATTCGGCACTCACGGAAAAAGTCGGTCCAAGAGTCCTTTGGACGGTTTAGCTGCTTAGTTGCACCGATGAAATTATTTGTATCAAAACCATATTTTCCACGACTTACAAATGAGCTTGTGTCGGCGTTATGCATTGAAGCGAGGGATTGTCCAAATTTTTCTGAAAAATTATGTACCCTAGGTGCTTCGATTACGAATTCCATGGCTAAAAAAGCCTTGCCAGAGGTAGAGTCTGCACCTCTAAAAAGGAGCTTTGGAACCTTTATTGAATTCGTTGATTCTATGGCGTTTAGACTAGTTGCTTCTGCCACGAAAAAGTCTTTGTTTGTGATTGAATTTGACTTCACAAAAACTAATTCACCATTGCTTAGCTTTAGGCAGTTTGCGTCGTTAATATCACCGCCACCAACAGTATAACTATGTAAAACAGTTACTGAATCTCCATAGTATTCTTTAATACCTTCTTCGATAGAATTCACTTCAAAAATAGTCATAGTTTTAATTTAAATCTGCGTCCTTGCCTTCGCGTTCTTCCATAATACTTACATATGCTGGACGAATGATTTTTCCTTCATTGATTATTTCTTCGATTCTGTGAGCGCTCCAGCCTGCAATTCTTGCAACTGCAAAGAGCGGTGTGTAGAGCTCTGCTGGGATGCCGAGCATTTCATAAACGAAACCGCTGTAGAAGTCTACGTTAGGGCTTACACCTTTGTAAATCTGACGCTTCTCGGCGATTACTTCCGGTGCGATTTCTTCAATGTTTAGATAGAGTTCAAGGTCTTTTTCGAGATGCTTTTCCTCTACGAGTTTTAGTGCGTATTGCTTAAGGATACGTTCACGAGGGTCGCTGATTGAGTAAACAGCATGGCCCATTCCATAAATAAGACCTTTTTTATCAAAGACTTCTTTATCCATGATTTTGGTGAGGTATGAACGCACCTCATCTTTATCGCTCCAGTCGGATACATTCTTTCGGATGTTGTCCATCATTCGCATTACCTTGATGTTGGCACCGCCATGTTTTGGACCTTTTAGAGAACACATTCCTGCTGCGATTGAGGAATATGTATCTGATCCTGAAGATGTTACAACACGTGTTGTGAAGGTCGAGTTGTTTCCACCACCATGTTCCATGTGGAGCATTAAGCAGACATCTAATACATCTGCCTCTGTTTTAGTATATTTTTCATCGGCTCTCAGCATTTTTAAGATGTTTTCTGCTGTTGAGAGCTTTGAATCTGGCCTATGAATATACATGCTTTGCAAGTTTGTGTAGTGGTTATATGCGTGATAGGCATACACTGCAAGCATTGGGAAGGTTGCCAGCAAATTAAGACTCTGTCTTATGCAGCTTGCAACATCTGTTTTTGATTCTGAAGGATCGTAGGATGCAAGAGTAAGGATACTTCTAGTCATTGAATTCATTATGTCTTTTGTTGGAGCCTTCATTATGATGTCTCTAGTAAAGTTTGTTGGTAAATCGCGGTTTTCAGCTAGAATTTCTAAGAAGAACTTTAATTCTTCCTCATTTGGTAAACGTCCAAATATTAATAGGAAGGCGGCTCTTTCAAAACCGAAGCAATCTGCTGAATGATTCTTTACAAGATCAAAAATGTTGTAACCTCTATACCAAAGTTCACCATCGCATGGTATATGTTTGCCATCTATATTTTTAAAAGATATAATTTTTGAAATGTTGGTTAGGCCTGTGATTACACCTTTTCCATTTACATCTCTAAGACCTCTATTTACACCATATTTAGTAAATAGAGAGTCATCAATTGTATCAAATTCTTGGCATACTGGCACCATCTCTAGTGAATAGTCATATGTCTTTTCCTGAAAACTCATCATCCATCCTCCATTTCTGTCTATTTGCGAGAGTGACGTTAATAAAGGCTTTTATGAATAATTCATAAAAAATAATTCATAAAAGCACCATTGCTTTTTTTGTTTTGTAATATTTTATATTGGTTTTTATTATCGGCACTAATTCATGTTAAAATTACTATAATCAAAGATATATTCGATAGTTCAGACGAACAACTGGACATAGTATAACACAATTTTAAATAAAAATCAAAACAAGAAAGTGCGTATTTATGGGCGTTCACAAATATTTCAAATTTAAGGGGAAAATCTTCACTTGATTTATGCGTGAGAAATGTATAGAATAGGTATGTTTAGGGTTTTCTGCCCATATAAAATTTTGGACCATGGATGCAATAGTTTATGGTTTGTATTTATGAAAGGATAAAGACATGTCAGAGAGAGTAAAATTTGATTATTCACTTGTTGAGACAATTTCTGTTGATGAAGTGAAAGCAATGGAAAAAATCACATTGGATGCAAAGGATGTACTTGTTAATAAGACAGGTGCAGGAAATGATTTCCTTGGTTGGATTGACCTTCCAGTAGACTACGATAAGGAAGAATTTGCACGTATTAAGGCTGCTGCTGAAAGAATTAAAGAAGATTCAGAAGTTCTTATCGTTATTGGAATCGGTGGTTCATATCTTGGAGCTCGTGCAGCAATCGAGTTTTTAAGACATGGATTTTATAACAGCGTGTCTAAGGAAATCCGTAAGACACCTGAAATATATTATTGTGGAAACAGCTTGAGTGGTACATATCTTTCACAGCTTATTGAAGTTATCGGAGATAGAGATTTCTCAGTTAACATTATTAGTAAGTCTGGTACTACTACTGAACCAGCTGTTGCATTTAGAATTTTCAAGAAGATGCTTGAAGATAAGTATGGTAAAGAGGGTGCTGCTAAGCGTATCTATGCTACAACTGATAAGGCAAAGGGAGCTTTAAAGAATCTTTCAAACGCTGAAGGATATGAGACTTTCGTTGTGCCTGATGATGTTGGAGGTCGTTTCTCAGTTCTTACTGCTGTTGGTCTTCTTCCAATCGCTGTTAGTGGTGCTGATATTGATAAGCTTATGGAAGGTGCTGCTTCAATGCGTACTCACTGTCTTGAGAGTGATTTCGCTGAAAACGATGCTCTTCAGTATGCAGCAATTCGTAACATCCTTCTTCGTAAGGGTAAGTCAGTTGAAATCTTAGCTAACTATGAGCCATTCCTTCACTATGTTTCTGAGTGGTGGAAGCAGCTTTATGGCGAGAGCGAAGGAAAAGATCAGAAGGGTATTTTCCCTGCAGCTTGTGATTTCACAACAGATCTTCACTCTATGGGACAGTTCATTCAGGACGGAAGCCGTTTAATGTTTGAAACAGTTCTTGAACTTGAATCACCTTCACTTGATATTACTATTGAGAAGGAAGATGTTGATTTAGATGGTCTTAACTATCTTGCAGGAAAGACAATGGACTTCATCAATAAGAGCGCATGCAAGGGAACTCAGCTTGCTCATACAGATGGTAATGTTCCTAACCTTAAGGTTATGGTTCCTGCTCAGAATGAATTCTTCCTTGGTGAGCTTTTCTACTTCTTCGAGTTTGCATGTGGCGTAAGTGGATATATTCTTGGTGTTAATCCATTTAATCAGCCAGGTGT
>JAILNN010000155.1 GCA_024691565.1 Lachnospiraceae bacterium
GGCAATTATCCAGGCGATTGGCTTTTTCTTTGGTCATGGCTCAGGAAACTTTCTATCCCGAATGTTAGGTGCTGGAAAGGTAAAAAAGGCCAATGAAATGGCATCCACAGGCTTTGCCCTGGCAATAATCTCAGGACTAACTGTTGCAATCCTAGGTAATATTTTCATAGATGAACTCGTAAACCTAATCGGTGCAACTAAAGGAAGTGCCGCCGACACAAAGAGCTATATGCAAATCATCCTTATTGGTGCACCCTTTATGATGGCTCAATTCGTTGTAAATAATCAACTTCGTTTTCAAGGAAGTGCAATGTATGCGATGATTGGCCTATGTTTTGGAGCCGTTGTAAATGTTGGACTTGACCCACTTTTAATCTTCACCTTCGATATGGGTGTAAAGGGAGCCGCAATTGCAACTGTAGCAGGTCAGGCAGTAAGCTTTGTTGCCCTCCTAATTGGAAGTTTTAGAGGCGAAAATATTCATCTAAATATAAAGAACGTAAAGATAAACAAGTATTATCTTCTTGAAGTAATAAACGGCGGAAGCCCTTCTCTTCTAAGACAAGGACTCGCAGCAATCTCAACAGTGTGTTTAAACAGGTCTGCTGGTCGACTTGGCGGAGACCCTGCAATCGCAGGAATGTCCGTCGTAACAAGAGTAATGATGATTCTAGCATGCGTAATCATAGGCTTCGGCCAAGGATATCAGCCAGTTTGTTCCTTTAATTATGGTGCAAACCTTAAATCAAGAGTAAAAGAAGGCTACTTCTTCTGCGTAAAATATGGAACAATATTTTTCCTCTTCTTATCAGTAATTTGCTTCCTATTTACGCCAGAAATAATTAGAATTTTTAGAAATGATCCTAAAGTAATCGAAGTAGGTGTTAAGGCACTGAGATTTCAAGCCTTAACTCTCCCACTAAATGCAACTATAGTAATAACAAACATGATGCTACAATCGACTGGTCATGGTCTAAAAGGCTCAATAATGGCATCAGCAAAAAATGGAATATTTTTCCTGCCAATGATATTTATTCTTCCAGCAATATGGGGAATAACGGGAGTTGAAGCCGCACAGGCAGTTGCCGATGTATGTGCATTTATTCTTTCAATTCCGATGGCATGGTCAGAACTAAAAAAGATGTAGGAACTAAAGCTCCTACATCTTTTTTTATCGACTTGCAATTCTTGCAACCCGGATTTAAGTCTGTATTATCAAACAAATTTCTAGATTAAACCACATTTTTCAAATGCCTTATAAAGCCCATCATTTCTAACATCGTCCGTTATCATATCAGCAATGGCTTTGACATTTTCATCAGCATTTCCCATCGCAATTCCAATTCCTGCGGCTTTAAGCATATCAATATCGTTAGCTCCATCACCTACTGCAATTGTGTCTTCAATAGTAAGTCCATAATGAGAAGCGGCAATTTCCATCCCCTTACTCTTAGAAACTCTAATATCTCCAATTTCACCATTTACAGCCTTTTCTTTACTAATGGAACTGGCAGTGAAAGAAAAATCTTTTCCAAAAATCTCTTTCATTTCATCAATGGAAATTTGAGACTGATAATATAAAACCTTCTTAGCATCTTTTTCTTCTGCAAGATTATCAGAAACTCTCATAATCCCACAAAGCTCGTTCTCAACAGTCCTTGGAACACCATGATGTTCCTGAATATCTAAGAATAAATTTGTAGCAAAATCTAATGCCTCTTTCGTGCCCACAATTTCATTCTGAGTCTCAAGCACATGGATAATCTTGTTTTCATCTAAATAATCATAAAGTTTCTTTGCTTTATCCTTATCAAGCGAAATATCAAATAAAACCTCTCCATCAGCACAAACAAAACCACCCTGAGATGTAACCCATCCGTCCATCTCAATGCTCTTAACAAACCTAGGAACCTCGCCTACAGCGCGTCCCGTATTAATAAAAATCTTATGTCCATTTTCACGAGCTTTTTTTATAGCTTCCAGCGCCGAATCAGGCGCTGGTGCAAAACTTTCATTAAGTGTTCCATCTAAATCCAAAAATATGATTTTCATAAATCTAATAATCTCTCCCATTAATAATATAGTCGGTTAAATCTATATTATAACAGTAGGTGTCAACCCATCTTTGGACCGCTAGGCTTCTTAGCTCCACCTGGCTTCTTAGCTCCACCTGGCAATGGGTGAATAATCTTTGGTTCATTAATAGCATTACCAGCTTTCTTAGCCTTCTTATTTTTCTTTTCATTCTCCTTAATTTCAGCTCTATATTTTGCTCTCTTTTTAGCGCTGCTAGCTGCTTTCTTAGCCTCTAATTCTGCTTCATCCTTAACATATTCACCCTTGTAAATAATAGCTGATCCCTTATTAAGAATATCCTCAATATAGTTATCGTTACCTAAAATTCTAGCAACCTTCTTTGGACGAATAGGATGATCATTTCTGATAAATGTCTTTTCAATACTTCCTTCATCAATGAATACCTTCTGGCAATGATCTTTAAGGCTCATACGCTGTCCAGTTGCAGCATCTACAGGATTTACCTTACCCTTAGCTAAATAGAGTTTTGCTTCCAAAACCATAGCAATATCCTTAATGTATTCATTATCATCAAGATAGAAACCTTCACTATTCTGAAGGCGCTTAAGTGCCTCTCTACTTTCCTTTACAAACTTATTATTTTCTACTCTCGTTTTAATTGCTTCTGGAGATGGCATTCCTGTATGTGTAACACTCACCAAATCAGTATCAATCCTTACATTATTAAACAAGTCTCCATTTAAAATTTCATCACCTAACTCATTAAATATATCAGGATCTCCATCTAAGAATCTCAAATCTCCTCTTATTCCTTCATCAGCAACCGAACTACTAAGAAGATTTGATTTCATTGAAAAATCCATATCTTTCCATACTGTATAGTGTTCACCTGGATGAGCCTGCTTATTTGTCTCAATAGCATCGAAAATCCATTTAGCAGTAGCTTTACACCTAACAAGTCTTGCAGCATAGGTTGAACCGCTCACACATTCAGAAACAAGACTTTGAACAAGGTTTTCTTCAGAGCTTTTAATTGAATTGTATTCTACAATTGGACTCTGTCTAGCTGAAGCCCATTCTTTATACTGCTCATAACTATTAATATTCATGTTATCTGCTTTTGCAAGCGCTACAACTTCATCTTTAACATGAGATGCTTCCTGCCAAGTATCAAATACTACAAATGAAAATTCTCTGAGTTTACAAAATCTTACAGAATTTGTAATATTAGGATCTGAAAAATCCATTTCCTGAATCTCTCTATTTGAAATCTCTGTAGCCTTCTTTTCACCCTCAAAATAAGTCTTAGCAAGCCATTCCTTATCCTGAGCATTATATCTTTTCATTGCTGTAGCAACCTTATCATACATCTCCTGTTTTTCCTTAACAAGTTTTGTATTATCCATAATATCTTCATATGAATACAAACCTGTATTTAAAAGTGCATAGATACATGTAGATTCACCACCAGTTCTTCCTAGTGAAAAGTTTGTGCCTGTTCGCGTATTCGAAGCAGCATATTTCTGTCCTCTAAACACGTTATTAGCATGAAGTGATTGTACCTGCTTAAATGTTTTATCGTAATCTTTTAATACCTTTTTACTCTTCTCCTCAGTAATTGCATTTGCGTTACTCTGAACTCCGTATGCATTTCCCTTTAAAACTCTTCTAACATGCTTCATGTTTTCAACTCGAGATCTGGCATAACTTGAATTAATATCTGTTTTATTTACAAGATACTTGCTGATTTTTGCATCAATAGCCTGTAATTCATATTCATACTCTTGAGCTTCTGCTCTACCTAAATCATGATTTCTATCGACAAATCCATGTAATTTTCTCTGGAATGCCTTAAGAGCATCAAGCGCATCCTTGTAGTGATTATTTTTAGAACCACCACGCTTATTGCTTGAATTAAGTAAATCTACAAGACCATCAATTAATTCAGCAGATTTCTTTAATCCTTCTATAGAAGAACCAAAGTTATATTTATCGATATCATCTCTTAATCCATTAGGATCAGTTAATACTTTTTCATAAACTGAAGCTTCAATTTTTTCTACTTCATCAGGCAATGAATTGATACCAACTCCCACAACATCCTGGGATACTTTAGGAAGCACTACATCAGTAAATGAGTAAAGACCTCTAGCAACTTCCTTGTCAGCATCCATAATGTTTTCAATTATCTCATCCTTGGATTTTGACTCAACAATCTTCTTATATGTCTCTGAATTTCTAATTTTATCCATGTAGAAAGCCTTTAATTCTTCTTTACCATGTGGCTTAGATAAAATCACTTCATAGTCCTCAACATCGTATGTTGCAAGCAAATTAACAACCCTATCTCTTCCAAGAATTACATCTGGGTGTACATCAAGCTCACCACCATTTTTTAAGTTATCATCGAGACTTAAGCCATGACTTTCAAAATACTTCTTGGTATACTCACTTGCCCTTCCGAATCTACCTTTCACTTTTCCATAAAGCGGATCATCTTCATCCTTAATTCCATTTAAACTAATACGTGCCATATTAGCTAAATACTCATTGAAAAGCATTTCTTCAGCAAGATACTTCTTCTGATCCTCATCTAACGCGTCAAAATTCTCAATCAAATTTAATTTAGAATTTTCACCTTCAACTAAGGCTTCTAATCCCTTATTATATGCTTTAAAATGTACTTCACTAGCATCAATTTTTCCTGTTGGCTTAATTTTATTTTTAAACACAGGTTTTGATAAAATTTCATCTGCAAGCATATATGCTCTCTTATTAGGAGGAAGGCCTACAACACCATTTTTATCACCAGCTACTTCATTTTTTGCAGCATCAAAATAGCAATATCCGATAAAATTCTTAAGTAACATTTCAACATGTGAAGGATCTCCATTATTAAAAGCCTCAATAGCAGCCTTCGCTTCCTTTTTGGCATCAATCATAACTGGAACACGATCTGCGAATCTAATATCACCCTTAAAGACTTCATCTACAAATGATCCCTGTTTAGCAAGTGTTGACTGCATATCATCAAGTCCAGGTGCAACTGAAAGACTTCCTATTTTTGCTGAATCCATGCATGCACCAATAATAATAGCAGATACTGCATCATCATCTAGACCATTAGGAATTTGCAATTCAATATTGTTGTACTCCTGTACATACTTTGGATCATAAGTATTAGGAAGTTTTCCATTCTTTCCATAAATTTCATTGATTTTTGCAAAAGGGTTCTGAACATCTGTAATTACCTTTGTTCTGTTTGCAATATACTTATCCTTTGTTTCTTTGTTACGTGCCATAATTTCATCCTCCATTTATAATTATTTTTTATTGTGTTTATATTCTTCTTATAAGGTTATAAGGCGTTAAATCAACTTTCTTAACCTTAATAAGTTTGATTTCTTAACTTTTACATGTGCATTCTACCACACAGTTTACAACAAAAGTGTAACAAAAAAAACAAAAATAAATGACTATTTTCTGCCTGCTTTAACTACTGGCTTTGCTTTAGGCGCTCCATTTGCTTCTGGCTGAGCCTTTACATTAGCTTTTGCCTTAGCCATATCTGCCTTATATTTCTTTTGATTTTTATCAAGAATCTTCTTGATATATTTATCATCTGAAAACCATCTAGAAATTGTCTTTCCACTAGGGAACTTTCCATTTTTACCGCGAATCTGATTTTTAAATTTTTCAGAATCAATATTCTTTCTAACCATGTCTTCAACCGACATTTTCTTATGAGTACTAGCATCCACAGGAGTAATACCTCCTGAAACCTCATATAATCTTCCTACAAGGGCATAAGATACATCTTCCATATACTCGCTAACCTTATTATATTTCTTAGTCTTAAGATTCTCCATAGCTTGCTTAGATCTTCTCATAGCTCTTACGTTAGCAATTTCCAAAAGGCATTCCTCTTTAGTAGGTAAACCAATAACATCTACAGATATATTGACATTATCTTCTACTTTACCATGAACCCCTTTAACATCCATCTTGGTTTTCTTAAGTAGTTTTCCACTAAGCATGCTCTCCATCAAATCCATACAAGCTTCAGGATCACTATTTAAATACTTAAAGTGATTTTGGAATTTCCTAATAGCATCAGTGTTCTTGCATAAACTATTTTCAATTGTTTTCTTTAACGCATCTTCTTCTGATAACATTCCATGCTTCTTTTCATACTCCACATCGTTTAAAACCTTTTTTCCAAGTACTATTGAATGTGCTAAACGACCTAAGGCATTACCCTTACTATGTTTACTATTTGTCACCATCTTACAAGCTTCATACTCCTGTCTTTGGGTTGTTGAATACTCTCCCAGAACAGACTGACGAGATGTGCAATAGTGTTTATAGTCTTCATAATTATTAAATCTATTGCCCAACTTTTCATTAGCTAATGCTACTATTTCATCCGAACAATGTATCATTTCCTGCCAAGCATCAAACTGAGCCTGAGTAAGATGTCTTAGTTTACAAAATCTTACATCATCTTTAATATTTGGTTTTGTGAAATCTATAGTTTTTGATACTTCGCTAATCGTATTCTCAGCTGCAATTCTTCCATCAAAGATTGTCTTGGCTAACCACTTTTGATCTTTTGGTGTACCACCTGTCATTGCTCCTATAACCTTCACAAACATAGCTCTCTTTTCGTTAACCAATTTGCTTGGATCCATGATATCATCGAAGCTATATTTTCCAGTTGCAATAAGAGCTAGAGTTGCCACAGATTCTCCTGCTGATCTATCAATTGTATACTGCTTTTTGCTTGAAGAAACTATCTCATAATCACCTCTGAATGTTTGACGCTGTTCCAATGAATCAAAAACTGCACTACGATTTTTATATATCTCTTTTGTTTTTTCTTCTTCTAAGTCTTGAGCTCTTTCAGTAAGTTTTAAAATATTTGTTTTAAGATGTCTTTTAACTCTCTTCATTGCATTAACTCTTCCTCTGGCATAATCAGAGTTAATATCTGTCTTATTCTCTAAATATTTATCAATAAGCTCCATTGTTTCACGAACTTTATTTTCGTATATGGATGCGAGTTCAACGTTTAAGTCTCCCCCCTCTTCAGACATTTCTTTAGCATATGCCTTAACAGCTTCGAGACTTCTTAACGCATTTGTATAATTATTATTTTTTGAACCACCCCATCTATTATTATCCTTTAAATTCTTAACAAGTTTACTAATAACATCTATATTATTCTTTACATTATCTTCCTTAAGCCCCAACATATATCTATCGCGCTCTTCGCCATAGAACTGTTCATTATTAAGAAGGTTTTCAAAAATTATATCCTCACTTAAACTTAATTCCACTGAAATAGTGTTTCTATAAGCCGACTCATTAATATCCTTGGAAAGATTTGGAAGTTTCACATTCTTAAATTGATATAATCCTCTTCCCAAGCTAGTATTGGCATCAATAAGGTTCTGGAGCATTTCTCCCTTACTAGCAGATGCCATTATATTCTTATAAGTATCTGTCTTCCTAATTTCCTCAAGATAAAGCGCCTTCAGCTGCTCACGTCCGTCTGGCTTTGAAAAAACCAAATCAAAGTCATCAGCATACACACCATGTACGCAATTAACTAACTTATAATATTCAGTTTTAGTAAAATTTTGATCAAAAATATTTTCTCCATAAAACTCATCGTCTTGTATATCAATACCATAAGTCTTAAATCTTTTATCTAATAAATTAAAAGCATATCCTACACGTCCATCTACACCAATTGCGTCGTTTCCCTGATCATTTAGATTTGCCATGTTTGCAATATAACTATCCAATAACAAATCTTCAACTAAGGTCTGCTTATCTTCTAGTGAAAACTCATCGAATTTATTAACTAATGTAAATTTGTTAATTTCTGCATTAGCAGATGAATCTAACTGCTTAGTATATGATTTCCAACGAGCAATTCTATTGACATTATTTATATTTGGGATAATACTATCTCCAAATTCTTTATTTTCATAAACATGACGTCCAAGCAAAAATGCAGTTTTTGCGCCTGGCATGGCATTAATAAAATTTCCAGTGTTATTTGCAATTGCACTATCAGAAGCTGTAATACAAAAATCCATATAATTTGTAAGATACTGATTTACAAGAGTCTTATCACCTTTTTTATATGCCTCAAGAGCTGCCTTAGCATCCTTCCTACCATCAATCATTGCAGGAACAAAGTTTGAAAATCTATTATCTGCAAGAAGAATATCATCTACAAATCTATTTCTATTTGAATTAAGTGTATCTGCTCCAAGTGTTGTGGAACTAGTTTTAAGTCCTTTAACTCTTTCCTCATCCATACAAGCGCCAAGGACAATAGCCGCAACAGTAGCATCGTCCATATCAGCTGGAGGATCAAGTACAATACTCTTGTATTCCTCTTGTCTTGTATAACCCTTGGCTTTAGGAATTTCTCCATTTTTACCATATATCTTTGTAATACTTGCATATGGATTTAAATAATCATTAATTACTTGCTTCTTCCCTTTAACGAATGTTGCCTGTTCAAATGTTAAATTCTTTTCATCATCTGTAAAATTTGCCATTTTTGTTTCCTCCATCTAATTATATTAATATTTAATCTATGCTTATTTCGTCCATAAATTATTATTTTCATCTTACGCAACCAATAATAACACCACAAATATAACAAAAGTGTAACATATAAAAGAGACTTAGCATAGATAATTATTAGTTTTCAAAAAATATTTGGAAACCAACAATATCAATAACTAAGTCTCAAATTAATCTCTATTATTCGTTATAGAATTTAATTATATATCTTAAAATTTTTCTTCGTTGATATAGCTAACAAGTCCGCCAGCTTTAATAATCTTCTGCATAAATGGAGGGAATGCCTGTCCCTGATATGTCTTTCCAGTAGTCTTATCTGTAATCAAACCGCTGTCAAAATCAATCTCAACTGTATCACCCGCATTGATTTCCTTTGCAGCTTCCTCACATTCAATAATAGGAAGACCGATATTGATAGCATTTCTAAAGAAAATTCTTGCAAATGTCTCTGCAATTACACAAGAAACTCCAGAAGCCTTAATTGCAAGAGGAGCATGTTCTCTTGAAGAGCCACAACCAAAGTTCTTATTAGCAACAATAATATCTCCATCTTTAACGTTATTAACGAAATCAGCATCAATATCTTCCATACAATGCTTAGCAAGTTCCTCACCTGTAGTAGCATTTAAGTATCTTGCAGGGATGATAACATCAGTATCTACATTATCTCCATATTTAAAAACCTGACCGCATGCGTTCATATTTATATCCTCGCTTTCTTACGATTGTTATTGTTTTCATTATCACAAATCTAGTTTTAGGGCTTTTGTTTTTAAGTCCATTTATATTACTTATGTCAAGACTCGCTCGCGAGTCTTGCGCGCCGTGATTCAAAGAGATGTTTTACATCTCTTGGCTGCATTCAGCAGACAAATTCCTGTCCGAATCCGTGCGCATCCTCGCGGAGCGTTTAACTCAGTCGGAGCTTGTACCCCG
>JAILNN010000210.1 GCA_024691565.1 Lachnospiraceae bacterium
TCGTTGTTATCGTTATTTTGGCTATTTTAGCCGCAGCACTTGTACCTGCTTTACTTGGTTACATTGATGAAGCAAGAAAGTCTAGTTACAATGAGGAAGCACATTCTATTTTAACAGCACTTCAGGTAGTTGAAGATGAGAAGTATGCAGCAAATGTTGATCCAATTACTACATTCCAGAAGGGCTCTTCATCTTCAGATGCTAAGCAGGTTGTTCTAGATAGAGTTAACAGAATGATTGACCCTACTAAATTAATTACTGCTACTGTTACAATGAAGGAAACTCCAGATACTACTAAGGTTACACATGGTGAGTATACAATCAAAGATATCACTGAGTTAACATTTGTTTCAGAGAAGAGTAAATCCGGAAAGTGTGTTAAGATGAAGTTTGTAGATAATACTTGGGAATTAGTCGATGAAAATGCTGATATACCATCATAATCATGATGACAGTTTAGCAAATGTGCAAAATGAAAATTTTGTATTGACATAATAATAAGACATAATGTTCACCCCCACCTCCGTAAGGAGGTGGGGGTATTTTTTTTCTAAAAATGAAGAATGAATCTATATTAAAACCTTTAATCATAAATTCTTGCTAATATACTGTATGATATTTAATAAAATGCTAAAAAAAGTGCTAAAAATCGCACTTTTTAACCTATTTTTTATTGAAAAATATTGAATTTGGTGGTATTATAAGAGTACTGTTTTGTTGGGAACGGGATTTTTATGATTAGGAGGTTTTAACTGGGAAGAAGGTGAGAGACACGGATGAAGTCTGTTTTTAAGAGAAAACTTGAAAGACGTGATTTTGCTCTTATCATTAGTGTCCTGCTTTGGGTTGTTTTGCTCGGATTTGTTTCGGGAATCTATTTTAAGATTAATACGGAGTCTCGAAGAACCTTTAGGCAGGCAAAGGATGTACTTATTGCTATGAAATTAATTGCTGTTGAAAGGTACGGAACCGGCGATGTATACAGTAGTGCTGATAAAAGAGGAATCACGGATACAACTGAAGCTCAGATACATAGGCTCAGTGAAACAAAAGGAGAAATAACTCTAATATCTTGGGATTCGATATACAACGAACCAGTTTCATTCACTTATAAAAATGGGAATTATACAGTTTATTACGAAAGACAAGAGAGCGGATATGGTGAATGGACAGTAAGGTATAGTATTGGAGTTATGCATTTTGAGCATGATGAAGAAGATGAAGAATAAAAAATTTAATATTTTTAAGTTTGAAAAATATTAAAGAAAGGGGGATAAAATGGCGAATTATCGTTATAGAGCACAAGGTGCTGATGGTAAAATTGTTAGCGGAAAACTTCCTGCAAATAGTGAACAGGATTTACATAATAAATTAAGAGATACTGGCCTAATGCTTTTAGATTACAAATCTTCAGAAAAAAGTAAGAGATATAAGGCATTAAAAAGCAAGGCTCTAGCTGATTATTCGAGACAGATTGGAACATTGCTTAGAGCGGGCGTGTCTCTTGTAAAGGCTTTGCAGATTATGTCTGAAGACGAATCAGTAACAGAATATGAAAGATCTGTTTACAAGGAAGTTACCACCTATGTTATTCAAGGTGTTCCCCTTTCTGATTCAATGAGAAATCTTCCAGGGGTTTTTCCGCCGCTAATCATTAATATGTATAAGGCTGCAGAAGAAAGTGGAAAATTGGATGCGACAGCACTCCGAATGGCTGATCAATATACTAGAGAAGAAAGATTAAATGCAAAAATAAAGAGTGCAATGACGTATCCCAAAATACTTGGCGTTTTGATTATAGTCGTTGTTGCAATTATTTTTGGTTTTGTTCTTCCACAGTTTAAACCGATGTTTGACCAGATGGATTCACTTCCTTTTACCACAAAAGTCATGATGGCAATTAGTTCTTTTGTGGGTAAATATTGGTATACTTTATTTATTGCGGCAGCGGTTATTTGGCTATTGATTTATTTCTTGAAAAAGATACCTATTGTAGTTTACTACTTTGATAAGTTTAAGATTAAGGCGCCTAAGATTGGAAAATTATTTAAGATTATTTACACTGCAAGATTTGCGAGAACCCTTAATTCGCTTTATTCTTCAGGAATTCCAATTGTTACCTGTCTTTCTATTGCGAAAACCACAATAGGAAATAAATATATAGAATCACAATTTGATGATGTTATTGCGAGTGTTCAGGCTGGAAATACTCTTACGGTTTCACTCCAAGATGTTGATGGGTTTATTAACAAACTTACATCATCAATAAATGTAGGTGAGGAAGCAGGTTCCTTGGATTCAATGCTTGCTTCAATTGCAGAGGACCTTGAGTTTGAGTCTGATAAGGCGATAACTCAGATGGTTGCTTATATTGAACCTGTTATGATTGTAGTTATGGCAGCGGTTGTTGGATTTATTATTCTTTCAGTAATAACACCTATCTATCAATCATATCAGACAATTGGTTCTTCATGATGGTTTTGGATATTTTTAGCCAGGGAAAGGCTGAAATTCATTATATGTAGTTTAAGGTATGTAAATTTTTATTAAGAAAGCATGAGTTTTCATGTAAACGGAGGATAGGATTATATGAGTTTAGTTGTATATTTATCAAATACTCAAGTTCAAATCTTGTCCGGTTCAGCAAAGGGTAAGTCAGTGGGAGTTGACAAGGTATACACAATGCCAGTTCCTGAAGGCTGTATTCTAAATGGAGTAATTACGGATGCTGGAACTCTTTCATCAGCGATGCAGGAATTCTGGAAAACCAATAAACTTCCTAAAAAGGGAATTAAGCTTATTGTTACAAACCCTCACTTTGCTGTAAGGATGCAAGATATTCCTCTTCAATCTCAGAAGAAGTCAGAAAAGTTTTTAAAGAGAGAACTTGCAGATGAAGAAAAAAATCAAATAATAGGTTTTTATGAAATCTCAAAAAATGTTAAGTTAAAGAGCCAAAAAATCTGTGCTGAAATTGCAGAACAAAATTTGATTCAGGATTATGAACAGCTTTTTAAGGCTGCTGGGCTTGAACTTAGCACTATTAACAGTGGAATTGGAATGACAGTTAACTTCCTTTTGCAAACTGGAACCGTTACAAATAAAACTTGTATTGTTATGAACTTAGATGGAAATACGATTACCTCTGTTTTCTTTGTTAAGGGTGATTACTATTATTCAACGTCTAGGCGTATTTTTAATGACATTGGAACCGAAGGTTTTGCAAGAGATATGGCTGCGACTGTTAATCAGATTGATCAGTTTGCGCGTTCTCAGAGAATTGAGGAAACTATTTCTGATATTTATTTTGCGGGTATGAGTGAGGATAATGCAAATCTTTGTTCTGCTACAATCCGTGAAGGAATGACAGGAGATATCAATATTCAGCGCCTTTCAAATTTAATAAATGTTAAAATTAGCGGTGGTGGATATACGATTAATGAATTGCTTTACCCTGTTGCTGGGCTTTCTAATGTTAAGAATCAGTTAAATATTTTAAGCCAGGTCAATGAAAATCTTAACAAAGAAGCCTCAGAAAAACCAAATATTTTAAAGATTGTTATTCCTTATGCAATAACTGCTGTAATTATGGTAATTGCAACTGTTATTGTTGGTAGGATGAATGCTAATAAGACTAAAGAACTTAAGGAAATGCAGTCATATATTAAGGATCCTTACAATATAAGTGAGGAGATGAAATATGATGAAGCAGCTGCAAAGGCAGGGTCTTATGGTAAGCACTATGGAAGTCTATATTTAATGAGACAAAATATTGATTCATATCCATGGGCTAATTCTAGCATTATTAGGATAGTTGAAAGAGCTGCAAAAGGCCTTGCTGACGTAACTATTTTAAGTTATGATAGCTCGTCTGGAGTAATTAATATGACAGCTACAGCAGCTAAAGAAAATCAAGTTAACCGGTTTATTGAGAAGCTTATGAAAGATAAAAGCTTTGAAAGTGTTAATTACACAGGATATGCTAAAACGGATGCAGAAGGTGGTAGATATACTATTAAGTTTACCTGTATTTTATCTGAAATTGCTGGAAAGACAGATGAAGAGATAGAGAAAGAAATGGCTGCTCTTGGTAAAGAAAGTCCTTCTTCTGAAAATGAGGAAAGTGCAGATTCAGAGGAATCTTCTGAGGAAGTGGATGAAGGTGAAGAATCTAGCTCGGAAGAGGCCACTTCGGAAGATACAAGTACTTCAAGTGAGAGTAGTTCAGAAAGTGAGGTGGTTGAGTAATGGGTACAGAATTAACCGCCAAGGATAAAAAGCTCCTATTCTTTCTAGGGTTTATCGTTATTATTGCATTATTTGGTTTAGGAGCAATTAGACCGATGTTTACATCGATGTCAAAAAAAGATAAAGAGATATCTAAGGTAAAAGAAGATTATGACACCATGAAGATGAAGCTTATGCGTCTTGATGTTATAACGACTTATGTTGATACAATGGATAAGAATGTTGAGATTCTTACTAAAGATTATTATCCTATGATGGATTCAGCTTCCATTGATAAAACAATCACTAATAAAGCATTAGGTAAGAATCTTACAATAACTAATTTAGATATTACAACTCCAACAGAGTATGCAAAATTAGAGCCATACATGTATTCTGGAGTTAAAAAGGAAGCTGATAAAAGGGCGGCTGCAGCTGCGGAAGCATCAGAGGAAGCAGATTCTTCTGGATCTAGTGAGGAAGCTTCTTCAGAAGAGGTTGCGGTTGAAGAAGAAAAGAGTGTTGAAGAACTTCTTGCATCTGGCGAGGTTGCAAACCTTCAGGATGCGATTGATGAAGCAGGTGACACATCTCACGCAGGAGTATATGCTGTGGATGTTGCTATTTCTCTTTCTGGAAACAAGGTGAGAGAACAGCAGTTCTTAGATGATTTAATTAATAATGAACCAGCTATTAGGGTTGTTTCTTATGGTTGGGGAGAACAAGAGTATAAATATGTTAGAAATTCTAGGGGTGAGTTGGTTTACAGACGTATGAAAGACAGGACTTTAAGTGCTAAAATACAGGTTTATATGTATGATGAATCAGCTTACACTTTAGATAGAGGCGATGAGGAGGGAGCTGAGGAAGCTTCTGAAAGCGCTGAGTAAATCTTGAGTGCACAATATTAGTGGATTTGGTGATTATGGGATTGCAGTTAGAAGAATCGAGGATTGAATTATGAACACAGGTAATATTAAAAAGCTTAGGCTTGGTGATACCCTGATTGAAATGGGGTATATTACCGAGGACCAGCTTATGCAGGCGCTTGCATACCAGAAAGAACATAAGGGTGAAAAAATCGGTGGAATTCTAATTTCGCTTGGTTTTATTACTGAGTTGCAGATGATTGGCGCGCTTGCGGAGAGGTTGGATTTGCAGGTTGTTGATATTTCACAGATTAATGTGGATGTTAAGGCGGTTGAGTTAGTGCCTGAACAGCTTGCTAGTAAATATTTGATGCTTCCGGTCGGAATTGAAAATGAGCATTTGCTTTTAGTTGTTAACGATCCTTTGAACCTTTATGGTATTGAAGATATTCGTCAGACCGTTGGTATGGATGTGGATTTGTATGTTGCTGAGGCTAATCCGCTTAAAAATGCAATCCAGTATTATTATACAGAAATTTCAGCAAAAACTGCGGTAAATGTTGCGAATGAATCTAATACAGAACCTTCGATTGAAGAACTCTTGGTTGATATTTCTGATGGTGATGAAACACCTATTATCAACCTTGTAAACAGCCTTATTGAGAAGGCATATATGGAGAATGCCTCAGATATTCATATTGAGCCATTCGAAAAAATGACTTCTGTTAGAATGCGTATTGATGGTGCGATGGTGGACTATGTTACTTTGCAGAAAAATATTCATGCTTCACTTGTTGCACGTATTAAAATTATGTCTGATTTGGATATTGCCGAGCGAAGAGTTCCTCAGGATGGTCACTTCCGAGTACGTATCCGTGATCAGATTGTTAACGTCCGTGTGTCTGTTATTCCTACTACCTTCGGTGAGAAGGTTGTAATGAGAGTTTTGTCAAATAATTCGAATATTGATTATGCGGATTCGTTTGGTATGAACGAAGAGAACTATAATAAGGTTCAGAAGATGCTTCAGTCTTTGAATGGTATTATTTATGTTACTGGACCGACTGGTTCTGGAAAATCTACGACGCTTTATATGATTCTTGCGGCGCTTTTGAAGAAACCGGTTAATATTTCGACAATTGAGGACCCGGTTGAGAAGAACCTTCCAAAGCTTAACCAGATGCAGGTTAATAATGTTGCTGGTCTTACCTTTGAAATCGGACTTAGGGCTTTACTTCGTCAGGACCCTGATATCATAATGGTTGGTGAGACTCGTGATACTGAGACCGCATCAATTTCCGTTAGAGCGGCTATTACTGGTCACTTGGTTCTTTCAACACTCCATACAAACGATGCTGCTTCATCAGTAATTCGTCTTGTTGATATGGGTATTGAGCCATACATGCTTGCAAGTGCGTTGGATGGTATTATTGCTCAGCGTCTTGTTAGAAAGGTTTGCCCATATTGCAGTACTGAGGCTCCATTAACGGAAGCAGAAGAGGAATTTATTGGTAAGAAAATTCCTGTTGTTAAAATTCCTCATGGATGCGCACAATGTAAGAATTCTGGTTATTCTGGACGAATTTCAATTCATGAAATTCTCGTGGTTGATAAGCCAGTAAGAGCGATGATTTCCGCGGGCGCAACAACGGAAGAATTGAAGGAATATGCCCTTACACATCAAGGAATGAAGACCTTGAAACAGAGCTGTATTGAGTTGATTGAAAAGGGTGTGACGACGGTGGAAGAGTTGAGAAGAGTAGCCTTCTATGATTAAAAAAGCGGCTGGTAATGTATAGAATCACTGTGAGCCGCTTTATATAAAAAATGATACCTTGTATCATTTTTTATGCGAAAGTTGAGGTTTAATTTTGGCGCCTGATACAAAGTATCATTTTTTATGCCTAGGATAAGAGTTTAATTACATAATTTATTTATGAAAGGATTTACAAATATGAACAGAGAGAAAATGGCACTTGTTAGACAGAATTTTGTTAGAGTTTTTGGTGATGGAGGTGACATTCGTTGTTACTTTGCACCTGGTCGTGTGAACCTTATTGGTGAGCATACAGACTATAACGGAGGACACGTTTTTCCATGTGCTTTGACAATTGGTACCTATGGTGTTGCTAGAAAGAGAAATGACAATAAGATCAGATTTTATTCTGTTAACTTTAATAAACTAGGTGTTATTGAGACAAATACACAGAATTTGGTTTATCAGAAGAATCTTGGTTGGGTTAATTATCCACTCGGCGTTATGTGGGCGATGGATGAGCGTGGTAAGAAGATGGAATGTGGTTTGGATATTATGGTTTTTGGTACAATTCCTAATGGTTCTGGACTTTCTTCTTCTGCATCTATTGAAGTTATTACTGGATTTATTTTGAACGATATGTTCAATTTTGGATTTTCTAATCAGGAGCTGGCTCTTATTGGACAGTATTCTGAGAATAACTTTAATGGCGTTAATTGCGGTATTATGGATCAGTTTGCTATTGCTATGGGTAAGAAAAACAATGCAATCTTCCTTGATACAGCTACACTTGAATATGAATATGCTCCTTTGAAGCTTGCTGGAGCTAAGATTGTTATTGCTTGCTCTAATAAGAAGAGAGGTCTTGGAGATTCTAAGTATAATGAGAGACGAGCTCAGTGTGAGGAAGCACTTGCTGATTTACAGAAGAAGCTTGATATTAAGGCGCTTGGCGAACTTGACGAGGAGACATTTGAGGAAAATAAGGGATTAATTAAGGATCCTATTAATTATCAGCGTGCTAAACATGCGGTTTATGAAAACCAGAGAACAATTAAGGCTGTTGAAGCTCTTAAAAATAATGATCTAGAGACATTTGGTAAGTTGATGAATGAGTCACATGTTTCTCTTCGTGATGATTATGAGGTTACTGGTAAGGAATTGGATGCACTTGTTGAGTCTTCCTGGACACAGAGAGGTGTTATCGGTTCAAGAATGACTGGAGCCGGTTTTGGTGGTTGTACAGTAAGCATCGTTAATGAAGATGATGTTGAACTTTTCGTTGAAAGAGTTGGTAGAGACTATAAAGAAAAGATTGGTTATAAGGCTGATTTCTATGTAGTAGATATAGGGGATGGCCCAGTTAAGGTGAATTTCTAGGCACCTATATTTTTATGAACCTAATATCATATTTTCAAATGCTATGTAGTTTTATGGGGAATTATTTTTGAAAATATGGTTGGGGAATATAATACAAATAATGGATTGGAGGATTATCTATGAAAAAATTTGTTGCAGAGTTCATCGGAACATGTACACTTGTGGTACTTGGATGTGGAACGGCAATGCTTGTTGGGTGTAATGCAGATCATGGATGTGGTTATATTTTAACTGCTCTTGCATTTGGTCTTACAATTGTTGCAATGGCTTATTCAATCGGAAACATTTCAGGTTGCCATATTAATCCTGCAGTGTCACTTGGTGTTTTGATGAGTGGTGGTATGACCTCAAAAGATTTTTGTGGTTATGTAGTTTCACAGATTCTAGGTGCTTTGGCAGGAAGTGGACTTCTTAAGTTGATTTTTTCTGCTGGAAAAGTTGAGGACATGACTGGTGGACTTGGTTCTAACGGTCTTGCTGGTGTTAATGGAAGTCCTTTAGCTGGTCTCGTTGTTGAAATTATTCTTACATTTATTTTCGTTACAGCGATTCTTGGTGTTACAAGTAAAAAGGCCAATCATGGTTCATTTGGTGGTCTTGTTATTGGTTTAACACTTGTTGTTGTTCATATTCTTGGTATTGGACTTACAGGAACATCTGTAAATCCTGCAAGAAGTATCGGACCTGCAGTTGTTGCAGCAATTGGTGGAAATACTGATCCAATCGCAGCTCTTTGGGTGTTCATTGTTGGACCACTTATCGGAGCAGCTCTTGCAGCTTTAGTTTATGGATATCTTGAGAAAGAATAGATTTGATGTTTA
>JAILNN010000215.1 GCA_024691565.1 Lachnospiraceae bacterium
TTTTGTTGGATTTGGTATTAGTAGAACCACCATCAAAAGCGTGGATACATTTAAAAAAGAACAGGCGAAGCTCGAACAGGGCGGTACAGAGGACGGCAGCATTCTTATTGGGGATGCTGCTTCTTCTGATGCAGAAAATGGAGATTTGAGTGAGGGAGAATCTTATGTAGGGCAAGATTCAAGTCTTGGAGATTCAGAATCAGGTGATTCGTCTGATGGTGATTCGTCCGATGACGGCAAGATGGGTTCGGATAAAAAATCGTCTGGTAAGGACAAGAATTCGTCGGATTCTGATAAGGACAAGAAATCGTCTGATGGGGATAAAAATTCGTCTAGTTCTGGAAAAGACAAAAATTCGTCTAGCAAGGACAAGAATTCGTCTGGTTCTGGAAAAGACAAGAATTCGTCTGGGAAGGACAAAAATTCGTCTAGTTCTGGAAAAGACAAAAATTCGTCTAGCAAGGACAAGAATTCGTCTGGTAATTCTAGTTCGTCGAGTGGAAGTGATAATTCTGGAAGTTCAAGTAAGTCTGACGATTCAAAGAATGAAACATCAAATTCTGAAAAAGACAGTTCTTCTGGAAGTTCAAAGAGTGGTGGGGCTTCTAGCTCTAGTAACAGCAGTTCGTCTTCTAATTCGAAGAACAGCACTTCAACATCGAGTCCAAGTGGAAATAATAGCTCTAGTGGATCCAATAGTTCCAGTGGATCTAATAGTTCCTGCGGATCTAATAGTTCCTGCGGATCTAATAGTTCCGGTGGATCTAAGACAACTAAGGCTACTGAGTCTCCTAAGGCTACAGAGTCTCCTAAGGCTACGGAAAGTCCAAAGAAAACTGAAAGTCCTAAGGCAACCGAGACACCTAAGGATACAAAGGCTACTGCTACTCCTACAGATAGCAATTCAGATTCAGATAAGAACTATATTAATTGCACAATCACTGTTGTTTGTAATGAACTAAGTGATGACACTTCTCAGGTTGATGAAAGTGTTAGAGATTATATTCCATCAAACGGCGTAATTATTGCAGAAACAAGTATTAAGTGTGTTGATGGAACAACTGTTTATGATATTTTAAATCAGGTTTGCAAGAAGAATAAAATTGCTATTGATGCTAAATTTACACCACTTTACGGTAGTTACTATGTTAAGGCAATTAATCATATTTATGAAATGGCTGCCGGGAAGTACAGTGGATGGGTTTATACAGTAAATGGAGATTCACCTAATGTGGGTTCAAGCTCATATTATGTTGAAAATAATGACAGAATCGTTTGGAGTTATACTGTCGACGGGCAACCATAGAAAAAGGAGGCGCCTATGCTTTGGTATTATTTGTTTCCGGAAATTGAAGATGTTAAGGAACTTCCTTTTTATTTGATTACCATTGGGTTGCATGATATGCAACCGAAGTTGGAGCGCCCGGAGGGATATCCTTATGATCAATTTATGTTTAGTACATCGGGCTCTGGTAAGTTAGTGACAGGCGGCAAGACCTATGATTTGCCAGAGGGTTCTGCCTTTTTTATTCCTGCGGGTGTGCCACATGCATATTATCCTGATGGGGATATTTGGGATATTCGATGGATGACTCCTTCTGGAAGTGCCCTGCCACAGCTTTTAGAGCAGCTTGGCCTTACAGAGATTAAAATATTTGAGCTTAGAGATGAAGCTGAACTGGATAGAATTTTAAATAAGATGAGGACGGACTTAATCCTGCATCCTAAGCATGGGCCGATTCTTGCGGCAGGTAGTGTATATAATTATATAATTGAATTTATGTACCAATGCGAGTTATGTAAAAATGGAGAAGCTAAAGAAAACTCTCATGAGGCGCAGATGCTTCTATTAAAGGAATATATAGGTAAGCATTTTATGTACCCTGTGACAATGGAAGATTTATGTAATGTTGTTAAGGTGACGAAGCAACATATGTGCAGGATTTTTAAAGAGACAGTTAGTATGAGGCCTATGGAGTACGTAAACTATGTGAGAATAGATATGGCGAAGGGGCTTCTTTTTTCTACGGATTATCCTATAAAAGAAGTTGGCGAAAAGTGCGGTTTTAACAATACCAACTATTTCATTAAAACATTCAGAAAATTTGAAAAGATGACTCCACTTGAATATAGGCAGAGTTTATTATGAATACAATAGAACAATATGAACATTTTGAAAAAATCTTGTTGAGACATTGAAATCAGCGTGTTATACTCCAACCATAGAATTCTATAAATAATGTTAATCGTGATATTTTTTATAAAGGAGAATTATTATGGGGGAAATTAACCATTTTTTTAGGAAAGTTGTTGGTTGTACACTCGCTGTATCGCTTGTATTTAGCGGTGTTTCAGGAAATGTTTCTACAAAAATTTCAGCAGCAGAGGAGGATTTTTTTGTGGGAGAAGAATTGAAATTTTCTAGCCTTCCAGAGGAAGAAGTGCTTTCATCTAGCAAGGCTGAGTGCACAATGGATGAGTGGAAGGGAATTGATAATAATCTGAACATTACAGCTGTAAATACAATGCCGGATTCTTCAAATCTTGTTCCTTATGCAGATGTCGAGAGTGCATATATTGGTGCTAGAGACTATAAAAAAGAGGGTTCTAAGTATTATCAGTGCCTTACAGGAGAGAACGAGAAGTGGGATTTAACCGTCTTTGCTTCACCGGCTGAGGCTGATGCGTTGGATGGTTTTCAAAATCCTAATTATACAGAAAATGAAGCTGATGGATGGAAGGAAGTGATTCTTCCTGCGAGCTGGACAAGCTATGGCTTTGACCATTCGATTTATACAAATTCAGCAATGCCATTTGAAGAGTCGACTGATTTTCCGCTTGCTCCTACTGAGAAGAATCCAGTAGGACTTTATAGAAAGAATTTTAAGGTAAATGATTCGATGCTTCAGGATAATGGTAAGGTCTATATTACACTTGCAGGCGTTGAATCTGCCTATTATCTTTATATGAATGGGGAACTTGTGGGATATACTGAAGATAGCTATGATCCACATAGTTTCGATATTACTTCTTTTTTGAATCCTAAGGGAGAGGAAAATACATTGGCTCTTAAGGTATATAAGTTCTGTGACGGAACTTGGCTTGAAGACCAGGATATGATTTATGATGGTGGTATTTTTAGAGATGTTTATCTTACAAGTACACCTGCTTTGCAAATCTATGATTATGATTTGGATGTTTCATTAAACGACGATTTCACTGAGGGTACAATTGATGTGAATGCGGAAGTTTTGAATAATGCAAAGAAAGCTTCGAAGGGAATGGGCCTTTTACTCGGGCTTTATGATGAGGCTGGAAATATGGTTGCAAGCGCTAAGACTAGCCTTTCGGATATTGAGTCTGGTAAAAAAGGTGAGGCTAAGCTTTCTCTAAGTGTTTCGGATGTTAAGCTTTGGGATAATGATAATCCAAATCTTTATACAGCAGTGCTTTCTTTATATGAGGTTGGAAGTGCGCTTCACTATGAAAGCGTTAGCCAAAATGTTGGATTTAGGGAACTTTCATTTACAAGTACTACAGTTGATGAGAATTATGAAAATACGACAGAGTCTTATGATACTGTTAAGCTAAATGGCAAGAGACTTATAATTAAGGGTGTTAACAGACATGACACTGATTTGGAAACTGGTAAACATATTTCAAAAGAGGTTTATGAAAAAGATATTCAGTTGATGAAACAGAATAATGTGAATGCGATTAGAACTTCACATTATCCAAATGATGATTATTTTTACTATTTATGTGATAAATATGGAATGTATGTGATGTGTGAGAGTAACAATGAGTCACATGCAATTTATGGAGAAGAGGAAAAACTTTGTTACCTTGAGACTGCTGCTATGACAAGGCAGAGCGCAAGCTATGAGAGATTTAAGAATACGACTTGTAATCTTTTCTGGTCGATTGGAAATGAATCTTCTCATGGATGGGAAGAGCACCCTGGAACATATGCAAATAGCATGTTTGCACATCTTGTTGAATTTTTCAAAGATAGAGATTCTTCAAGAATGGTTCACTACGAAGGAATGAGCGGTGGAGAAAAAGGTTCGACAGCGATTGATATGATTAGCCATATGTATTATGATCCGGCTAGTGTGCTTGGATATGCTGATTCTGAGAGTAATATGCCATTTATTTTATGCGAATATGATCATGCGATGGGAAATGCAGTTGGGAATATTAAGGAATATTGGGATATAATTCGAGCACATGATAATCTTTTGGGCGGATTTATTTGGGACTGGGTTGATCAGTCTCGTAAGGTTGCAATTGAAGATGGAGCCTATGATTATTATGCAGAGAAAAATGCACATACAAGTGGGCTATATGATTTGGCTGGCTATGAATTAGGTTATGGTGGCGATTGGGGAGACAAGGGAAGTGATGCTAACTTCTGTATGAATGGATTATTGTCTGCCGATAGAGACCCACAGCCTGAAATCAAGGAAGTTAAGTATCAATATCAGGACTTCTGGTTTACAGCTGAAAATGAGAAGATTACATCTGGTGAAATTCAGGTTAAAAGCGAAAAAATGTCTGCTAAGCTTTCTGATTATGATGTGACTTGGGAACTTACTGAGGACGGAAAGGTTATTGATAGTGGCGTTATTGAAGATGAAGTTCTTGCGAGAGAAACAAAGACAATTAATGTGCCATATTCATTGCCTGCTGAGATTGATAAAACAGCTGAGTATTATTTGAATATCAGCGTTAAGACAAAGGAAGAGAGTTTCCTTTATGAAAAAGGCTTTGAAGTAAGTTATGCTCAGTTTGAAATTGACACTGAGAAAGCGACTGTTGAAAGAAAGATTCAGGGTTCTAATGTAAAAGTTGTTAGACAGAGCCATTACTATGTTGTTAGTGGTGAGAATTTTAGTTTTAGAGTAAACTTAAAAACTGGTCTTATGGAGTCTTATTACTTTAATGATAAGTTAATTATGAGAGAAGGTCCGGCGCCTAATATTGCGAGGGCTAAGCTTGATAATGACAGATTGAAATATGTTAATTTGCTTGAATATTTGACGCTTGCTGAAATTCCAGAAGTAAGAATTGATAGCGATGGAAATTATATGATAGTTTCAAAGTGGAATTCTTCATATTCGTTAGATAAGAAAACACTCGAACCTGGAACTGTTGAGATGAGATATCTTGTTGAAGATGATGGAGCAGTTACAGTTAAGATGGATTTGGATTTCACAAAGACAACAATTATGAAGTTTACAAAGATTGGAACGACTCTTTCTCTTGAGGCAGGAAATGAGAATGTAAGCTGGTTTGGAAATGGCGATAGCGAGAGCTATAATGACCGTTCTAGTTACACAAGAGTTGGAGTATATGATTCTACAGTTGATGATATGTTTTATCCTTTTGCAAGACCACAGGATTGTGGAAATTTGACTGGTGTTCGCTGGATGAGCGTTGATGATGGAAAGACTGGCATGCTAGTTTGTGGTAATGAAGAGGTTCAAACATCTGCCCTTCACTTCACAACAGCTCAGATTAATAAGGCGAGCCATATTAGTCATTTGAGTAAGTGCTCTAAGACGTTCTTGACTGTTGATACTGCTGTTTGTGGTACTGGAAATAATTCATGTGGATATGAAACTCTTGAGCAGTACAGAGTTTTAAATGATAAGGCATATTCATTTGAATATACTCTTCTTCCAATTTCTGCAGATACTGATGTTATGGCGCTTTCTAAGAGCTATAGAAATCAGAATTATTCAATGGATGATAGTAGTTTTGTGGCAAAGGAAGTTGAAGTTGTTGAGGGTAGTATTCAGGCGGATGCTTTAGATTCAGATGATAGTATAGTTACAAGTCATAATTCTTTGGATTTAAGCGGTGAGTTAGTTGTTCCTGGAGCTGAGGAAGATGTGAATAGCGAAACTACAGATACAAGCGCTTCAAATGCTGCGCCTGCAAGCGCTGCACCTGCTACTTCTACGCCTGCAACTAGTCAGAGTACTACTAGTGCTGCTGTTACATCGAATTCAGCTGTTAAGAGTAGCGTTGCAAAGGTTACTGGAGTTAAGGTTAAGGGAAAGAAAAAGGGACTCGCTGTTTCATGGAAGGCACAAGAAGGAGTTTCATACAGAATTGCGATAAGTCTTAATAAGAAGAAGCTTAAGAAACAGAAAAATGGCGTAATTAAGGCTAATAAAGGTGTTAAGATTTATAAGTCAAATAAGAATAAAAAGGTAATTAAGAAACTTAAAAAGAAAAAGAAATACTTTGTTAAGGTCTGCGCAGTTAGAAAAGCCGACCAAGTTGTTGGAAAATGGTCGGCAATTAAAGGTGGAAAAACTAAATAAATTTATTTTAAGTGAATTCCATCGGATTCGATTGTAATGATTTGGTTTTTATATAAATTACCAATTGCTCTTTTAAAGGCTGCTTTACTCATATGTAAGGTGGCCTTTATTTCATCTGGTGAACTTTTGTCGTTCAGCGGTAAGAAGCCGCCGGAATTATTTAGGCGATTCTGAATTGCTACAGCGTCAATTGACATCTGCTCTGGAATCTTTTTCTTGGTTGCAAGAGTGAGTCGGCCATCATCTAAAACCTGGACAACTCGAGCATACACAGGCTGATTTATTTTATAGTTTTCAAAGACGTCCTTCTTTGGAATCAAGGCTGAGTATTTGTCATCGACTGCAACGAAGACACCAAAGTTTTCGCTTATTTCATAGACTCTTCCAGATACCTCATCATTCATTTGATATGGTGATTCACGCTGTAAGTAGTCGTAGACATGCATGGTTGCGCAAAGTCTGTCGGATTTGTCGATATAGAGTGCCACTAGAACGGCTGTTCCTTCTTCTACCTTATACATCTGCTCATGGAATGGAAGAAGCAAGTCCTTTGGAAGTCCCCACTCTAAAAAGGCTCCGATTTTAGATACCTCTTTTACCTTGAGACGCTGAACTTCATGAAGAGAAATCAGCGGTTCAACCAGGGTTGCGACTGGTCTGTCTTCTGAATCCTTGTAGATAAAGGCATCTACCTTTTCATGCAGAGAAAGAGGTTTATTTATCTCATTCTTTGGAAGAAGAACACGAGGTGCTGTCGAGGAAAGTGATGGAGCGAGGTAAACACCGAAATCAACGGTTTTTACAACCATCAGTTCTTGGAAAACACCTAACTGAAGAGTTTCAAGTTCCTCACTTCCGTTTTGGATATCTGAATCCATTTCTATATTTGTTTCGTAATCTTTTTGCATGTTATTTCCTTTCAATTTTGGCAAAGCCTGATATAAAGGGCTCTTTAGTCAGAATTTTCTTTTCAATTTTGGCAAAGCCCGATATAAAGGGCCTTCTAGTCAGAATTATTGAATATCTAACTGACATTTTTTGTTACTTCGCGTTAATAGTAACATAGAAATAAATAAAAATCTATCAAAAGTGAGTTTATTTCACTTTCCATTCATTATTGACCAAACAATTTTTAGAGGTTATAATTTAATCCATATTTTTAATAAGAATGAAAGAGAGGTTTTTTATTATGAAAAACGTTATTAGTACAGATAAGGCCCCAGCAGCTATTGGACCATATTCTCAGGCAATCGAAGTTAATGGAATGGTTTTCACATCAGGTGTGATTCCTATCGTTCCTGAAACAGGAGAACTTATTGGAGGAGATGCTGCAACTCAGGCAGATCAGGCATTTAAGAACTTATCAAACCTTTTAGAGGCAGCTGGTTCTTCAATGGCTAATGTTGTTAAGACAGTTGTTTTCATTTCTGATATGAATGAATTTGGAAATATTAACGAAGTTTATGCTAAGTATTTCCCAGCACCATATCCTGCACGTTCATGTGTTCAGGTAGCTCGTCTTCCAAAGGATGTTGCAATTGAAATTGAAGCAATCGCTACTAAATAATTGGATTTTGGTGGAAACTAAACGTTAAATAGGGATTTGAGAAAGGAGAGGAACGGATTGAAATATCCGTTTAAATAGACAGAATTATATGAAAAATAAACAGATAGTTGGAATGGTCGTTGCGGCTGTACTCATTATTGTTGTGGGTGTTTCCGGAGCGGTTACAAACATAATTCAGGACAAGGTTAGCCAAGGTTCTAAAATGGCTGAAAATAAATCAAAGGAACAGTTTTTAAGTTTTTTCTCTGATGAAGAAGAGATTGAAACACCAGATGAGCCTTATGTTGGACAGCTTGATATTGTTGGTACAATTCAGCCTTCAACTGGTTTTGTTGCATCTGGAGAGTATGATCATGATAGATTTATGAAGTTTGTTGATGTCATGATGGATGATGAAAACAATAAGGGTATCTTCTTAAATGTAAATAGCCCAGGAGGAACTGTTTACGAGTCAGATGAAATGTACTTAAAACTTATGGAATATAAGGAAAAAACCGGTAGACCTATTTATGCATATTTTGGTTCATATGCATGTTCAGGAGCTTACTATATTTCAATGGCTGCTGACAAGATTTATGGAAATAGAAATAGCTGGATAGGTTCAATTGGTGTAATTATTTCTTATAACAATTATAATAAGTTATTTAAAAAACTTGGCGTTGAAGAGATTAATATTACAAGTGGAGCTAATAAGGCAATGGGTTCCGGCGGTGAAGAACTTACCGATGAGCAGAGAGAAATTTTCCAGGGCTTAGTTGATGATGCATATGAGCAGTTCGTTGGAATTGTTTGTGAAGGCAGAGGAATGGATGAAGCTACAGTTAAGGAAATTGCTGATGGACGTGTTTATACAACGAATCAGTCTGTTGAACTTAAGCTTATTGATTCAGTAGGTTCTGTTGAAGATATGAAAGCTGATTTTGAGAAGACCGAGGAACTTGGTTCGGTTGAATATTATGCTCCTGAGGATGAAATCTCCAGCCTGATTTCGTCTTTATATGGAAAGGCGGAAAGCTTAATTACAAAATCTGATATTCAGGTTGCTAAGGAATTAGCAGAAGATCCTAATAATGGAGTTTTAATGTATTATGCAAAATAAAGAGAGATATTATGCAGGTTTTTTTGTAAGGCTGGCTGCATATTTGATTGATTCAATCATAATGTTTATTTTGCTTTTTGGAATTCGTTTGGTTCGCTTTGGAATGAAAATTGGTTCATCTGATAATGTTTTGGTTAAGGACTTTATTTTCGAGTATTCTTTGATGGACCTAACGATTATTGCAATTACAGTTTTCTATTTTGTCATTATGACAAATGCTTGTGGCGCTACAGTTGGAAAGATGATTATGTCTATTAAGGTTGTGAGCATTGAAGACAGAAGACCTACCTTTACTGAGATTATCTACAGAGAGACAGTTGGCAGGTTTTTGTCATCAG
>JAILNN010000246.1 GCA_024691565.1 Lachnospiraceae bacterium
TAATAACTTCTATCCAAATTCTGAAATTTCGTATACTTCCCTACCCAAGCTAATCTCTCAGTACCTACAGGTCCGTTTCTGTGCTTAGCAACAATTATCTCTGCAACGCCCTTATCTTCACTATCCTCATGATAGTAATCATCTCGATAAATAAACATTACAATATCTGCATCCTGCTCGATTGCTCCTGACTCACGCAAATCAGAAAGCATAGGCCTTTTATCGGTACGAGACTCAACCTGACGTGAAAGCTGTGAAAGTGTGACAACCGGAATATTTAATTCCTTCGCCATAATCTTCAATCCTCTTGAAATCGCTGAAACTTCTTGCTGACGACCTTCGTTTCTTCCTCTGCCATCAGATTCCATCAACTGCAAGTAGTCGATAACGACCATATCAAGTCCCTCTTCAAGCTGAAGTTTACGACACTTCGAGCGAATCTCAGAAAGTGTAATACCCGACTGGTCACAAATATATAACTTAGAATCGCCAAGTCTTGTAACACCGTCCATAATGTACTTCCATTCATCAGGACTAAGATCACCCACACTAATCTTCTTTGCATCAACATTAGCATTCATCGAAATCAATCTTTTAGCAAGCTGTTCCTTACTCATTTCCAAACTGAATACAGCAACTCTCTTACCCTCATTCAGAACTGCATGTTCCGCAATATTCAATACGAACGAAGTTTTACCCATCGCAGGTCTAGCCGCAACGAGGATGAAATCTGATTCATGAAGTCCAGCAAGCTTATTATCCAAATCAATAAATCCTGTAGGAATACCAGTAATGTTACCATCGCTCTTATACGCCGCCTCAATGCTATCAACAGTTCTCAGCATGATATCAGAAATCGGCTCAAACTCACTACCAATACGCTTCTGAGTGATATCAAAAATCTTCTTTTCCGCATCATCTAAGATGTCCTCCATTGGCATCTTTCCAGCATATGCTTCGTTCATAATTGACCTGGAAGCTACAATAAGCCTTCTCATCTGAGCCTTTTCAAAAACAAGCATTGCATAGTTCTTAGCGTTCGTTGATGTCGGCACACTATTATACACCTCTGCAATAAAGTCATTGCTGTAATACTCAGGAGGAATATCCCTCTCCTTAAGCCTTGCAATAAGCGTTACCGGATCAACTGGTTGCTTCTTACGATGCATTTCAACAATAACATCAAAAACCTCACCATATTGAGGAGAATAAAAATCATCCTTAACAATAAGCTCGGATACCGTCGAAATACAACTGCTATCCATAAGCATTGATCCAAGTACAGCAATTTCCGCACTATCATCATGCGGAGGAGTCATCATAACTTTCTGTTCGTCCATAACATCATTCCTACATTTCTAATATTCTTTCACTAAAAGCTCTTAAAACTCTGTCCCTAGAGCCATCCAAAACTCTGTCCCTAGAGCCGCCTAAAACTCCGTCCCCAGAGTTCTTCAAATTCTACTGCTCAGTAACCATAACCTTCACTTCAGTCGAAACCTTCTGATGAAGCTTAATTTTCAGAGAGTATCCACCTGGAGCCTTTATTGGAGCATCAAGACTCATCTTCTTTTTATCGATATCATATCCATGCTGCTCTTTAAGTGCGACAGCTAGCTCCTTTGTAGAAATAGAACCAAAGCTTCTTCCGTTAGAACCGGTCTTCAAAGAAAGGTTAATCACCTTGTCTTTAAGCTCATCAGCAAGCTTCTGTGCATCAGCAAGCTTCTCAGCAGCAACCTTCTCTTCATGAGCCTTCTGAAGCTTTAAAGAGTTAAGATTTTTAGCATTAGCCTCAACAGCCTTTCCATTCTTCAAAAGGAAATTTCTGCCATATCCTTCCTTAACCTTAACCTTGTCACCCTTCTTTCCAAGAGCCTTAATATCCTCAAGTAAAATAACTTCCATTTCACATACCTCCATCAAATTTCTATTTATTTCGTTTACTTTCCGCCTTTTTGGCCTTCTCTTCAGCCTTATTAATCACATCTTTAATCTTCTCAATGGCACCATCAATATCATCACCCTTAATCTGAGCACCAGCCATATTTAAGTGTCCGCCACCGCCAAGTTTCTCCATGAGTACTCCAACATTTACCTCATCGATAGAACGCGCACTAACATAAATCTGATTATTATATGGTGTCAGGACAAATGAAGCCTTAACTCCATTTATCTCAAGCAATGCATTAGCAACCTTAGCACCCAAAACTGTAGGATCGCTAGCCTCCTTATGGTCAGAAACCGCAATAGCATAACCATCCAAATAAATCTCCGTAGTCTGAATTGCACTAGCCTTCAAGCGATAGTCATCCAAATCCTCTCTAAACATCTTTCTAAGCTTAACAGCATCTGCGCCGTTTCTCTTAAGAAATGCCATAGTTTCAAAGGTTCTAACACCGCATTTATTTGTGAAATAGTTAGTATCAATCATGATTCCGGCATATAATGCATTTGCTTCCTCAATCGTAAGCTTATCACCGTTATCAATATACTGCGAAATCTCTGCAATCATCTCACAAGCCGATGATGAATATGGCTCGATATAGAAAAGAATTGCATTATCAATTGAATTACCCTCCTGTCTATGGTGGTCAATAACCACAATAGAATCAGTCTGATTAAGTAATTCTGGACACTGTGTTCTATCTGCCTTATTAACATCAACAACAACCAAAGCCGTATCTTCATCAACCAAATTAATAGCCTGCTCATTGTCGATAATCATATCGTTATCATACTTATTTCCAGCAAAAGAATCACGTATAGGATAAACTGACTTAGAGCACTCACCAAGGACAATGTAAACCTTTCTTCCAAGTATCTTAGCAATTTTATAAATACCCACGCAGGCACCAAAAGAGTCTGTATCACCCATCTGATGGCCCATAACAACGACTCTCTCTTTGCTCTCAATAATTTCCTTAAGAGCATGAGCCTTGATTCTTGCCTTAACTCTCGTAGTTCTCTCGACCTTAACCTGTTTTCCTCCGAAGAACTCCTCGCTATCATCATTCTTAATAACAGCCTGATTACCACCACGACCAAGAGCCAAGTCAATAGCAGCTCTCGCCTGATTGTATCGCATTGCAAAGTTCTCGCCACCAGTACCAATTCCAACACTCAATGTACAAGCGGTCTGAGAGTTATTGATAGTCTCCTGAACTTCTTCAATAATAGAGAAATTGCCTTCCTTAATATCTTCAAGATATTTCTCTCTAAAGACAAATAGATATTTATCCTTCTCAAACTTCCTGGAAATAGCGTCAATATTAGACATAAAGGAATTAATACGTCTCTCTGTAATAGCAACGCTGAGCGTCTGAGTCACATCATCATTCGCTGTAAAGGTCTCTTCATAATTATCGATATACATAAGTCCGACAATAAGATTCTCATCCTTAACCTTACGCTCTAACACATAGAAATCTGTATAATCATAGACCGTCATCAAAACACATGAATCAATGGCGGCAATCTTATCAAAAGGAAGTCTTGCATCCTCTTCAGAATCGCTCTCGTCTACATTCTCAACAGACCTCATAGGAATTCTCTTAAGAACAACTTTATATACCTTGTCTCCAAGCGTTTCCTGGAATGTGACATCCTTATTAAGCCCCGGAAAAGACCTAGGTGTAATATCTGCAAAAACATTGGAAATATTCCTCTTGGCAGCCTTCTTACTGCTAATAATGTTAAGGAACTCCTTATTACTCCAAAGCATATGACCATCCTCGCTAATAATAGCAAACGGAAGCGTCATATTATTAATAATATCACCTTGAATCTCACCGAAGCTCTGAGCATATTTAACCAGCTCCGAATCAAGCATTCTATTGTTTATAAAATATATATATAGGTTAATTAAACCAGCAATAACTATATAAATTAGTCCTACTAAAAAGGCCTTTTTACTATACAAGTTAATATGTAAAGAATAAATCACGATTAGAATAAAAAAAGCCAAGGGCATAATGCCGAGGACAAATAAATGTCCCTTAATTAGGAACTTTCCCCTCTTTTTCTTTTTCACGTTATTCCTCCTTATCAAATCTCGTAAAATGTGGCAACGCTCTTTCAATGATAGCACAAAAGCGCCTAAACTTCAAGTATTACTAAAGTCTCCATATTTTTCCACCTTTGAAAAACACTTTTTCCACCTTTGAAAAAAACTTGCATTTTCGCCCAATCTATAGTAAGATATCACTCGTGAGTTTTGAATTTCACATTTAAATCTCGCAAGCTGCCATGGCTCAGTCGGTAGAGCGTCGCATTGGTAGTGCGGAGGTCACGGGTTCGATTCCCGTTGGCAGCTTGAATAAAAAAAACTATTAAAACTCTTTTATGCACCCTTAAAATTGTAGTTTGTGGGTGTTTTTTTTTGCCTAAAACCCACACATTCAAAGCCCTAAAAAAAGCTGTAAACTCGTAAAAGTTTACAGCTTTTATATTAAATATTAAATATCATCAAATCTCTAATCTTCGTATTTACCGTAATACTTGCCGTAATATTTACCATAGTACTTACCGTAATACTTACCATATCCATAACGGCCACCCTTGTTAAATACAACCTTATTAAGGACTGCTCCAAGAATCTTACATCCACTCTTTCTAAGCTGCTCAGCCGTATCCATTGCAAACTTTCTGCTGATTTCGCCTGTGGCAATAACCATAATAACGCCATCAACAAACTGAGAAACAACAGCCGCATCAATAACTGAACCAATAGGTGGTGTATCTATTAGGACATAATCATATTTCTCTTTCAACTCCTCAATAAGTTCCTTAAAAGAATCCTTTTCAAGAAGCTCTGTAGGATTTGGTGCATGTACTCCAGAGAAAATCAAATCAACATTCTCTATATCTGTGCTATAAACAATGTCACTAATCTTTTTCTGACCTGAAAGGTAGTGAGTCAAACCAGCATCAACAGCACCTAGTTTATAACGACCAACGATAACAGATTTTCTAAGGTCAGCATCAACAATAACAACCTTGCTTCCATTTTCAGCAAGCGAAAATCCAAGGTTAAATGCAACCTGACTCTTTCCCTCATTAGGAAGGCAACTTGTAAGAGCAATTACCTTAATATCAGAGCCGCAGAAGCCGATATTAGTTCTAAGGGTTTTATATGACTCTTTTGACTGGGAGCTGAACTCATCAAATTTTCCGAATTTAATCTTCTTCATTATTTGTTCCCTCCCTTACTAGTCTTAGCTTCTGTTTCCTTAATCTTCTGTTTTCTTTCCTTCTTACGTTCCTTATTGTACTGATTCTCTCTCTTCTGCTCGTCAGCACCCGCCTCTTCAAAAGGCAAAACTGCAAGGGTTGTAAGACCAAGATATCTCTCGATATCTTCTGAAGTCTTAATAGTATCATCAAGCAAGTAACGAACAATAAAGAATCCAGCCGCAAGAACGATACCTAACAAAGCTGCAATCATAGTATTCTTCTTCACATTAGGTGAAATTGGTACTTCATTGACAACACCTGCTGAAAGCACTCCTGGTTCGCTAATACTCATAAGGTCCGCAATTCGTGACTTAGATACGAGCGCAAACTGATCAGATATTTGTTTCGCCATATACGGGTCTGCATTTTGTACCGTAATATTCAGAATACGTGTATTTTCCTGGTTTGCAACTGATGTGCAAGCAAGCAATGTTTCATATGTCATATCAAGATTCAAATTCTCAATAACCTTCTCAACAACAGGACGACTCTTAACGACAAGAACGTAGTCCTGCGTCAATTGGCTTCCTATCTGAAGATCTGTAAGGGATGTAATTGTGCTCGTGCTACCCACAATAATAAGCTGTGTAGTTGAGCTATACATCGGCGTAATAAAGAATTTGCTATATGTTCCAGCAATTCCGCCAAATATCAGGCCAACCACCAAAATAATCCACCATTTTGATAGAAGAAGACCAAATATTTCCATTAAATCAATTTCAACTTCCTCATTGTTAGTTTTACTTGGCATAAGAATACTCCTTATAAATACTCTCCAGAAACGATTTTTTCTGGATTAGTTACTGTAATTCTTTCGGCTACGTCTTCACCCGCAACCTTCGCTATATATTTATATGTCTTTTCCATCTGTGGTTTACGACTAACCATATCATGGCAATCACTTCCCACAAAATGTATCAAATCATTGACTAATAGCTTTTTAATAAATCTGGCATTTTTAGAAAACATACCTTCTAAAAATGAATTTGAGTTAATCTGCACATAGGCGCCCAACTTAACGACATCCCTAACCAAATCAATCTTACCAATAAAACACTGGTAGCGCTCTAAATGTGCAATAATCGGGGTCTTTCCCAACATAATAATGTTGTTCAAAGCTTCTTCAATTTCATTAAACGACTGAGATGGATAAAACTCAACCAAACAACACTCTGTACCAGCAATCATCGGAACCTTACCATCCTTAATGTCATCCAACACGCCTCTACTATACAAAATCTCAGCACCACTATAAATCTTAAGCTCGCTATCAAGCTTTTTAGCTTCCTCCTGAACTTCACGAGTAAGTTCCATGATGTGATCGTAATCTTGTCTATTGCGTCGAGTATCATAATGAGAAGTCGCAATAATATCAGTCACACCTTCTTTAAGCTGCAATTTAAGTAATTCTCTGGTTGTATCCATGCTGTCTGACCCATCGTCCACGCCAGGAAGGATATGTGTATGAATGTCAAAGCATCTCATTCCCCTACCTCACATCAAAACAAATATTTTGCAAATTTATTCTGTTTATTTTCTCCCTTAAAAAGGAAGGTCAAAACAATCAATCCCACAGCAAAAATAAGCATAATTATCGAAAGTGCCGAAATAAACTCTTCTGCATGTGAAATATAGTAAACGAAGAAATCACGATAATTTCCTGGAACTAGTTCTAAATTCTTAATCTTATCTGTCGCAACATAAAGCGCAACTGAAAGTCCCTCAGAAACCGCACAGATGCAGAAAACAAATCCCACTAATCTGCAAATCCTATGGTAATACTTCTGAGTAAAGAAAAGAATAAATAGCCCAATCAGGAATAGTAAGAATCCTGCGACACAACTAATTATCAGATTTTTTCTAATTTCTTTAACTCTCTCTGCAAGCTTTTGAGCATATGTAAATTTAAGACTGTCACGATATGCAGTCTGAACAAGTCCAGAAACATTCGTGGTTGCGGTCTTAACTTCTTGCGTGTAAAGATATCCATTCTCAACAACCTTATGACTCAAAATCTCATAAACTGTATTCTGAATATCAAGGAAATCTGTCGAACGATTAGAATTGAACGTAGCCTCCAAAGAAAGCTTACCATTCATATAAACATTTCTCTCATTAATCAAATCTGAAAGACTTCCCTCATCATAGCCCGCAGAAACAATCAAATTATTGACGTTTTCATTTAACGAACTATAAACCTTATTATAATATTTTTCCTGCGCAATATCACTAATTAAAACATCAGGACTAGCAAAGATATGTATTCCAAGGAATGAACCTGTAAATATAACCAATCCTGTAATCATAAATAGCGACGCAACCGCAGAAACCACTATCTTTTTAATATCAAATCTCTTCTTAAAGACAAGGTAAACCAAGAGAACGACAAACAAAACAATTAAGGAAATCAAGGAAACCTTGATTATCGGATAAACAAAGTCCTCTCTAAGACTCTTAGCAACCTGTTCAGGTTCTGTCTGCTCAAGGAGTTTTAGGGACTTAGCCGCCGCATCAAAATCAACCTTGAATTTCTGACTACCCTTAACAGCCACAGTCGTAACAGGAACGCTAGTAGCAAACTCATATTTATCACCAGCAATATCTATCTGATTAACTTTATTATCGATGACTGTCATATCACTTTCGACATCGATTTTTGTAAGTTCATCTAGCTTATCCGAAGAATCATCTGGCTCTAAAGTCGCAGCTACTGAAGCATCGCCGTCGCCATCTTTATCTGAATCCTTCTTCTTATCAGATTTATCCTTCTTATCCTTATCTGAACTCTGCTGAACTAGATTATCCTGATTTTCCACGGAATTATCTGTGGTCTCAGAAGTCGTATCAAGCTTAAGAAGGTATCCATCGTTAACTCCTACCTCAATATTATCGTAAATCGCACTAATCGCACCAGCAGCAGCATCTGCATCTAAATCTACACCATCACTCGCAAGCTTGTTTCTAAGCTTATCAAGATACTGAGGAGCAGCAACATATTTCTCTCCATTATATTCAAACACAGATCCAGCGGCACTAAGCACACTAGCTTCATTTGAGTTAATCGTTCCCGCCAAAGCCTTCTTTTCCTGCACTCCAACCATAAGGAAAAGAGCCATCAAAAAGAGCATGCCTTTAAGAAAAGTGTATAATCCACTTTTTTTATTCATTTTAATCAATACCTAAAAAGGTCCCTCGATTATAATAACCGAGGAACCCTACGATTTTCATTAATTGTATTTCCAAATATATTTCCAGAATACAATCCCATCTATTAAACGGTTACTGTTTCACTAATTATCAAGTATCACTTTGAAATCTATCTAGTAGATTTAATTATACAAGAGTTACTACTGATCCAGATGTTAAACCAAATCCTGCAGCTGTGATTGTGAATGCTCTTCCGTTTGTTGATGAAATAACGATTGCATCCTTACCATCTACAGTAGCCTTCTCAATGTAGATTGTCTTCTCACCACCGAAGTATGGCATTGCATCACCTTCGAATGTGAACTTGTAAGCTGTCTCACTGAGCTTAGCACCAGTTACCTTGTATGTTCCATCAACTGCTGAACCAGCACCAGAAATCTTAACTGACTTAGTCTCTGAACCAGCCTTAGCATCTGCCTGGAATTCAAGCTTAGCATTACCAATGTTTGTAACTGTCTTATCTGTAGCTGCAACATACTTAGCGTAGATAGCTGCTACTGAAACTACGTTAGCTGAAGCTGAAAGCTCTGTAGCTGCTGCCTTGTTAAGTACAAGGATGTTCTTACCTGTAGCTGCTCCAGAAACAACTGCTGTAGCTGTTGTAGCTGTCTTATAAACATCTGCATTGTTGTAAAGATCAACTGCTGCATTTGTACTAACCTTAACGTTTGTCTTAGCAGGTGTAACTGCTGAGTTTGTTGTTACTGCTGCTGAAGAAGCAACTGTAACCTTAACGTTTGCCTTCTTACCAAAAAGTGATGTGTAAATAACATTAGTTGTTCCAACCTTCTTAGCCTTTACTCTAACCTTAAGGATTCCCTTCTTAGCAACAAGCTGAACCTTCTTAACTGCTGCAACTTTCTTCTTAGCAACCTTGAAGAGCTTCTTGTTATTAGCCTTAATCTTACCAGCCTTAACCTTAGCTGCATTCTTAGTATTAAACTTAACCTTAACTACTGCTGTACCTGAAGCTAAGTTAACTGTCTTCTTCTTTGGTGCGAACTGAACCTTCTTAAGAGCCTGCTTCTTATTAACAACTGTTACATTAACAACGCCCTTAGCTTTCTTCTTGTTAGTAACTGTAACCTTAGTCTTACCAGCCTTCTTACCAACTAAAACGCCCTTCTTATTAACTGTAGCGATCTTAGAGTTAGCAACCTTGTATGTAAGGCCTTTCTTGTTACCCTTAGTTACATTAAGTTTTACCTTACCCTTAACTGCTACTGCTGCTGCATTAACATTGTTAACTGTAAGCTTAGCTGCTTCTGCCTTTGTAGAAGAAGCTCCAGCAACTGCAAGAGCTGCCGCAAATGCTGTTAAAGCAATTTTTGTGATTTGATTTCTCATGACATTTAATCTCCTTTTTATTATTCTAGCCCATATTATTAGTATATGAACAGTTAAATACCATCCTCTGTGCACCCACCCAAAAGCAAGTCAAAAGGTAACGAAAAACATTAAGTAAGTCTATATACCTTTTTCATTACCCGACACATAAGAACAGTTTTATTATACTCTCTTGAAATGATTTTTCAAGTGAAAAACAAAAATATATTCTTAAGATTTTGTGACATACCCCAAAAATCCCAATTTCCCTTATTTTTCACCTAAAAGTTTTTTATCATAAAATACTGATTTCTTATCGAATTCCTCATCTATCTTATCGTAACCATACTTTTCAGCAAGTGTTTCCTCACCAGAGAAAAGATTAGTTCCAAGCCCAAGCCTCTCTCCCTCAATCTTAACACCAATACTTGCAAGGGTAGTTGGGAACAAATCCAAGGTTGTAAATAAACGATTCTTAGAATTTGAACCATCAAGTCCCTCTGCTGGATTAATAACACAGTTATATATTGGACGAGGCTTATCTAAATCATAATTCTGCTGAATATATCTACTATCCATCGTAGGGTGATCACCCGAAATAACAATGGTTGTATTTTCATAAAAGTCTTGTTTCTGAATCCACTCAACAAACTCACCAACCTGCCTACTGGAGCAAGCATATACATTTTCATACTGCGTACCATACTCATTTTTACAGTCTTCGCAAAGGTATCCACTTGGGAAATGAGTATCTACTGTAAGCATTGTAAAGTTAAACGGCTCATCCTTCTTAGAAATCTCCTCCAATTCCTCTTTGGCAAACTTAAAGAGCTTCTTATCTTCATAGCCCCACCAAACCTTATAGTCCTTAGGGATTTTCCCTTCTTTGATAGCTAAATTATAATCAAACATATCAAAGTCGCCATGTTGCCCAAAATAGAGCTTTCTACCACCGAATGCAATATCAGAACCTACCACTATTTCCTGGTTATAACCCTGCTCCTTAAGAAGATCTCCTATAGATGTTACTCCAGGTAAAAATTGCACATCTGGTGAATTATAGCTATTTCCACCGATAGGGATAAGAAGTGGTGTTCCAGAGGTCTGTGAAACCATACCCGCAACAGTCCAAGTTGCACCATTAGTTGAATATGAACCACCAATCTTATCATTTTCTGAAAAGTTTATGTTTTCCTTAGCAAGTTCAGCAAGCTCAGGAATTACTGTCTGCTTCCAATAACCGCCTTCATCTTTCGAAATAAAGGTCGATTCCATAGACTCAAGGAAGATATAAATCAGATTTCTCTTTTTCTCAGGGAAGGTAAGCTCAGTTTCATCCGCCAACACATAATTATCTTCAATAAATGTTGACTTATCAAACTGCTTAGCCAAATATGCAAACACCTTGAAATTTGAGTTAAATACAAGGATAACAACCAACAAATATATGCAAGAAGCAGATAATGATGTATAAACTGTCAGCGCATTATTTCTTATTATCTTGAAAATGGCAAATAGAATAATTGCAATAATCAAAGAAGCACCCATAATAATAAAGGACACTGCGCCGAATCTGAAATACTCTTCAACCATACTCTCGCTTGTACCTGTCATTGGCACCTTCAAGTGGAAAAGAATTTCTCCCATCGAAATATTACTAAATTTATCATATAAGAAGTTAGAAGTAACAAGTAAGACTGTTGATAACACCACAATAAATATTGTAACGCCATATAAAACCTTGTGTTTAACCTTCATCTTCTCCAGGTACAAGCCCTTAATCTTGCCACCCAATGTACTTAGATTATAAACTACCTCTTTCTTATACTTAAATAAAATTAAATAAACAATTGCTAATACTATAAATAAAATTATGATTACAACCGCTCTTCTCTCGGCTGCCTTTTTATTAAGAACTTCTCTACTGTAGTTAAATTCATTTTTAAAATGGAACTGGCAATCATCACCAGGACTCTTTAAGATAATAGTGTCATCCTTTTTTTCAAGATCAACATCTCTAAAGAATCCATGCGCATCATAAATTTCTGCACCAGTCATCTTAGCAACACAAATACCATTTGCATATATGCTAATATCCTCGATAGCAACATCCTTTTTATAGTTATCCAAACAATCAAGTCTAAAGTAAACCGCATCTGTAACAACTGATTCTTTAACCTTCATATCAACATGGTCAGAATCTATATTCTTACTTACAGAATTCTTTTCACTAGTATTTTTTTGTGCATCCAACCAAAAAATCTGAACAAGAGTTTTAACATTCTTATTATAATTAACCCTTATTTCAACATCCTTAACCTTAGTACCAAACTGACTGGCAATTATAATAATTACTATAGCTGCAATAAACCCAAAAAATATGGTGTCAATCTTTTTCTCGCGATTACTCTTCTTTCTTTTAGGTTTACTACTTCCTTTAATATTACTATTTCTTCGATTAACAGCGCCTGCACTACTTCTTCGTTCTTTTCTACCCATCTTTTCCTAACCTTTTCTTTTTCTAAAACTTGTCTTTAAATCACCTACGTGTATAATAGTCAAATATATCCTTAACAGTATCAAATATATTAAACTCAGGCTCCCATCCAAGTTTTTCCTTAATAAGGCTATTATCGCAATATATTACATCGTTCTCAACAGGTCTAAAAAGCTTAGGATCTGTCTCAACCTTAACTGACTGATCTGTAAGAGAAATAATATATGATAAAATATCTCTCAAAGCAACCTTTTCACCATTACCAACATTGTAAATCGTATCGAAATCATCGCTTTCAAGAATCATTCTATATGCTCTAACAACATCTCTAACATTACTAAAATCACGATAAATATCAAGATTACCAACTCTCATGATTCCAGCCTGGCCACTCATATGAATCTTTGCAACCTGCTTACACCAGCTAGGAATTACAAAGTTATCGCTCTGACCAACGCCCGTATGATTAAAAGCTCTAACGTGATATATCTTCATTCCATATCTTTGTTTATATACATCTGTAAACTTCTCAAGTGTCATCTTAGAGATTCCATAAGGATTATTTGCACTAAGTCGATTTTTCTCGCTAATAGCTTCCTTAGAAGGCTCATACTCTTCACTAGAACCAATAAATAAAATCTTTGTATCAAGCTCGCAAATACGCACAGCTTCAAGGATATTTAAGGCTCCACAAACATTAACTTCCATTGTCTTCTGAGGGATTTTCCAGCTCATTCCAACACTACTTATCGCAGCAAGATTAACGATACAGCTAGGCTGAACCTTATTTATCATGCTTTTAACAAGGTCTAAATCCATCATGTCACAAACATAATAATCAGAACAAATCTGGCTGATTGAATTATGTCTCATGTCACATCCAAAGACCTCATAGTCATGATTCAAAAACTCCTTGATAAGATATGGTCCTACAAAACCAGCCGCTCCGAAAACCAGTACACTATCCATAATAAACCTCCCTTATTGATTTAACACTTTTTCATAGCAATCAACAATTTGTTTAGTTATCTTTTTCCAACTAAATTTCTTTAACTGAACCTTACCTTTTTCAATCATCTCTTTTCTAAGTTCTTCATCGTTAAGAACCTTATTTATCTGATGATTCATCTCGGCAACATTCTCAGGGTCAAAGTAAACTGCCGCATCTCCACCTACTTCAGGCATTGAACTTGTGTTCGAAAGAACAACTGGACAATTACAGGTAAATGCCTCCAATGTAGGGATTCCAAATCCTTCATACTTAGAAGGGAAGACAAAGCACTCTGCATGTGAATATGCATAAGCAAGGACTTCATCGTTTGCATTAAGCTGCATAACCTGATCTTCAACTCCAGCAAGCTTCTTCTGCTCACTCTCATTAAAAGCGCCACCACCAACACAAACTAAGTGAAGGCTCTTATCCTTCTTTAAAATAGGCTTAACCGCTCTAAAGAAGTTCTCAAAATTCTTATAAGCCTCTCTTCTTCCAACAAATAGAATATATCTCTCAGGGAAGGTAATATCAGTAGGCACTGCATCAGTATATTTAAAACTACTTCCAATGTAAATAACAGAAATCTTATCCTCAGGAATATCTGGATAAAGCTTCAAAATATCCCTCTTTGTACTCTCTGAAATCGCGATAATATGGTCACACTTATGAAGAAGCTTTTTCTTTCTAGGAATTGTTCTGTCAACAACAGGAACAACAATCTCAGGGAAAAGCTCCTGAATCATATCATATACAGTGAAAACAACCTTACCCTTGGCAAACTTAAGTAAATATGGGTCATAATATGTAGGCTGAATAATATCATATTTTCCAGAAACAAGCTTAGGAATAGTTAAAATCTGATTTAAAAGCTTAACACCGATTTCAACCACACGATTGTAGTCCGAAGCCTTTCTTCTAAAGTACTTCTCGAAATATTTATTTCTACTCAAAACACATTGAACATCTGCATCAGCAAGATTCATATGCTTCATATAGCGAAGTAAATCATAGTAGTATCTTGAAATTCCACCGAATTTCTGTGAACACATAACCTGATAGTCAAATAAAACCTTCATTATTTGTCCCCCATCTTTCTAAAGTTTTTCACAAAATCTAAAATCTCTTTTCTCTTTAAGAAGAACAAGAAAACAGTAATTCCAGCAAATACACCATATCTAATCAAGATGCTATTTGCAAAGAACATAACTAAAATTGAATAGCCAATAATAACAGCAATCCAAGCAAGGATATATGCAATATTGTAAATCTCATGAACCTTATATTTCCTACACATCACATAAGCCATAATTATCAAAACAAGATAACTAAATGCTGTCGTGTAGCAGGCTGCCATATATCCATAAATATTTATGAAAATAACATTTAAAACAATATTTAAAATCGATGTTACAATCGACGCAAATGCAATAAGCTTTGCCTTTTTATTGTAGTAAAGTATATCATAAAAGAATAGGTATAAGAATTCAAAATAAGTTGCAGTTACAAGCGGTGGCACCATATAAATACATGGCAGGTACTCTGGCGGAAGGAAGAGCTTAACAAGCTCAGCAGACAAGGTAAGCAATCCTAACGAAATATAACTACAAACAATAATTATCAATCTCGAATTCTTCTTAACAACAGATAAATTCTTTTCTTCAAATCTCCTATATACCCAAGGAGACCAGGCTGCCATAATCTGAACAACAACCGTCAAAGCAAGGTATCCAACAGTGTGTCCCATGCTGTAAATACCAGCCTTATCTTTACCCGAAATATATCCAATCATCAACAAATCGCACTGTGTAAGTAACACCTGACTGAGGAGGTGTGGCATTACAGGCACTGTAAATTTAAGTGACCTTTTAATATATTTCGTACCAAATTTCTTTTTGCCAAATATGATTGTCCAAAGTCCGAAAACAAGGGCAACTAAAACATAGCCTGCATCTACACCAACAACTCGACCAATATACTTTCTGTCCTTCATAAAATACGCAAGAACAACCGATAATACCGGTGCAAATGTTCCAATTACAAGGACCATTGAAGCCACAATCTTATAGAAGTTGTGGAAGGTACAGTAGTAATTGCCAATATTATAAATAGCAAAAGCAAAACAACTGATAAACAACCAAAAGAACAAGAAGTTATCAAAGCCTAAAAGCCCTTGAATCTGCTTCTTAAAAGGCAGACATAAAACAAAAAACACCGCCACAGAAGCAAGACAAAACAGCGTTAAACTAAACACATAATTCTTCTTCTCATTTGGAAACTCAAGCATTGCCTTATTTACATAGGCATAAATTGCAAATGTAAAGACAATTGTAAGTATGTTTCTCGATGATATAAATGTTGTTGCTAAACCAAGATCCGTAGTAGAAATAACCCTGGTTAAAATCGGCACCATAACCATTCCAACTATCAAGGAAATGATATTTGCAGAAGCATTTAATGTTGCCGTTATCGCGGTTTTCTTTGAATCATTCTCAACATTCATTACATTTCTTTTCTTTCTTTCCGTAATCTTCTCAACTCCGATACTGCATAATTCTTATTAATAAACTGAAGAACTACCCTGGCACTTCTAATCATTGAAATTGTGTAAGGGAACTTATAGCCATTCTTCTTCAACGCATCCGCTCCTTCCATAAAGGAGTTATAATAATTCTTAAGTCCTCCCGTAGAAGCACCTCCATAGTACATTCTAACAAGTACCTGAGGAACATAAGCAAGCTTTACACTTCCATCCTTAAAGATTCTGGACATAAATTCATAGTCCGCAGCGATTCGATACTTAGTATCATAATCACCATACTTATCATAAACTTCTCTCTTCAAAAGAAGCGTTGGATGTGCAGGTAACCATCCTGTAGTAATCTTTCCCTGTCCCATCTTCCAGCATCTCTTAATCTGTCCCTGATCAAGAAAAACAAGATCTGCATGGCTCGCATCTGCGTCATTTTCCTCAATCGCATTAACAAGCTTTGTAATCGCACTCTTATCAATAAGCTGGTCATTGAAAACAAGCAAATAATCTCCGGTAGCCCTATGAACATCCTTATTCATCGCATCAAAAAGACCTTTATCACTCTCTGAAACCCAATTTACTTCATACTTAGTCTTCTTCTCAAACTTCTTTATATACTCAACAGTTCCATCCGTTGAACCACCATCAGATATAACAATCTCAATATTAGGATAGTCCTGGGTTTCAATACTTTTAAGCGTATTCTTAACATTTTCCAAGCTGTTATAGCTCATCATCATAATTGATACTTTTTTCACTACAGCACCTTCTTTCAATCATTGTCCTTTTTCTTGTTCAAACCATCATAGGTATCTTTTCTCAAAATAGCAAGCTCCTGAGATAATTTCTTAACTCTATCTGATAAATAGCTAATCTCCATGGATAAGCTAAAAATAATCAACATAGACAGAATCATACCAAAGAAGAAAATCATATTTACAGGAGATGCAATTCCTAACAAATTAGAAATCATCGCCAGTAACTTAGGCCATATTGCAAGAATCATAATCACAATATCAACCATAGCCCAAATCAAGCCAAACTTGAAATCCATCTTCTTTTTGCTAACCATGTTTATGATATGCATCAATAACAATACCATGATAACTATAATTATTATTTGTAATCGTAATGACATATCGTTCTCCTTATTTCTTTAATCTTGCTATAATAATTGCAATCGTAACCTTTATCATGTAGTAAACCGAATTCATCATCGAAATTGAAGATTCACCAGCTTCTCTTTCATTCATGATAACAGGAACTTCAGTTACCTTATATTTCTTAGTAAGAATCTTAACAACGCTCTCTGGCTCCGGATAATCCTTAGGATACTCCTCCGTAAACTCCTGAAGAAGCTTTCTGTTAACCATTCTCATTCCGGAAGTCGGATCAGTAATGACCTTCCCTGTCAAAAGCTTAATAAGATTTGTAAAGAACTTAATTCCAACTCGTCTTAAAGCAGATGACTGAAATCCTTCCTTTGAAATAAATCTAGAGCCAATAACCATATCAGAATCACTTTCTTCAAGCTTAGTAGCCATCAAATGAAGGTATTTAGCATCATGCTGACCATCACCATCAAACTGCACAGCTAAATCATATCCATGGTAAAAGGCATATCTATAACCCGTCTGAACAGCACCACCAATTCCCAAGTTTACTGGCAAATTTATATAATTAAACTTGTTCTCTCTTAGGATTTCCAAGGTATTATCCTTAGAACAGTCATTGATAATAACATAATCAAAGTCTGGTGCGAACTCCTTTATATTTCCAATTGTCTTCACAATATTTCCCGACTCATTGTAAGCAGGAATAATTATTAGCTTCTTCATCAAACTCAACCTTTCATGTATAAAGATAAACATCCACTATATAGCGTCATAATCAATGGAATAAGCATACATATCGCACAAGCTATACTAATGTTTACTCCCCTAACCTTAGATTTAATCTTATCCTTCCATCTCCATCTACTTAGAATATAGAGGAATGGGAACACTGCTGGAAGCAAGTATCTTGCCTGACATCCAGCCACACCATCTGCTCCAACAGCCGTATATGCAACATACATCGAAGTTGCTGCCGCAAGACCAATGGTTATTAAAACAACGATTGCTCCAATCTTTGACCACCATGGGAAATAATCCTCATTAGTTCCTTCATGGTCAAGTAAGCAGAACAACGGAACAGTTACTAAGAAATAAATGTAACTGAAATTACTATAACCTACATAGGCAAGATTTTCCAGTCCTTGTGGAATAAACCATGATGGAGCAAAGTAATTCTTCAAGAAGTTAAACATAACTTCAACATAGAACTTAGGTTTAGTCTTAATAAGTTGCATCTGTTCATAGGAATTAACTCCTTCGCCACCTCTGACATCTTCAACACCTTCACCCGTTGAAGCACCAAATGACATCATGTAAACCATAATAAATGGAATAAACGCAGCGGCAAGAATCAACAATCTATAGAACCAGCAATGCTTTAAGCTTTCAAATTTCTTTCTTGGCAAGAACAAACAAATCAAAGTCAATGGGAAATAAACCAACTTTGGTTGCACAGCCAAAAACATCGGAATCGCGATTTTTAGCATTCTTCCAACAGTAATCTTTTCGTTCGGTGTCTGGAACTCACTAAAGAACGCTGATAAACCGTAGATTGTAAATGCAAGAAGCCAGGTATCATATGTATAGTTACCAGCCACATAGATGTTTGTAGGGAAGAGCGCTACCATCATAACGACGATTTTTCCGGTCTTAAGCCTCTTCATGGCAAACAAACAGCAAATTGCAAGTAACCAAACATTCATCCATCTTCCAACACAAAATGCAATATTGTATGGAAGCTTTAATCCCCTCGCAAAACCAAATCCAATAGCAGAAGGTAGATATGCAAGCTTAATTGGCTTAAGCTCAATCCTATCAATCTCCTCATAGAACTCATTTTCCTCAATTACATCCATCATTTGGTAATTGATTTCTTGTTCCCTCTTGGTGTATCCTACCTTGTCCTGCGCATACTCAACATAATGCGCAATCATATGACTGTCATACGCCGAACGTTTACAATCAAAGAAATGGGACATATCAGATGCATTGATAAAGTGAGTCTCATCATCCCATGAAACACCCACATTTGCAGGCGTTGTAAAAGCAATAATCGAACCAGTTGCAAAAATAACAACTCCCATAATTATTGCAGCCTTTTCTTCATATTCCTTATAAAATCTAACAATTACACCAACTGCGAGCCCAAGAAACGCAGCAGTAATACCTATTTTAGAAGAAAACTTATCCCCCTTAGCAGCAATTATTATTGCTCCAACAATCTCAGAAAGGGCGATTCCACCGAGAATAAATACGCATGTTTTTATTATTGAAGTACCACTCTTCTTAAGTTTCTTAATGCAATCATCACACTTCTTAGAAAGATAACTGACACCCTTATTAATAGGTGTGAATCTAGCAATTAGAACAAGAACAAGGGCAATAAGCGCCCAAATTGCCATATATTTTACAGGTGCATTACCTGCTGGGTCATTCTTAATTCCATAATAAATAGAATTAAAAGTAAAATCAGTAGGAATAGAAATACAATATGAGTTACATACCACATTATCGACATCAATTATAGCATAATAATTTCCTTTTTCCCATACTCCTTCACTTACATTCTCCAACTGGTTTCCAGCGTCATCAATGTAAAGCACTGTAAGATCAATGTCTTCCTCTGCCTTTGTGGAAAATGAGACTATCATCTTATCGCATTTCCCCGCTTCCGTAGTAGGAACCTGAATGTAAGGAAATTCATCACTAGATGACAATGTAAAATTATTATCCGCCTGCTCATATCCAACTTGAGCCGCAATAATTCCGCCCTCATAAGGATACTCTGCAGAATAATATCCGCCAAAGTACATACCATTAATCATTATTGCGCCAAAAATAATCGCAACAATAAACATAATAATATACGGTTTCCAAGAAATCTTTTCAATAACTTCCTCAACATCCTTTGACTTCTCTTCAACCTCTGCATTAGCTTTATTAACTGCTTTTTGAGGCTTCAAATCTTTATTATTTTTTCCCTTATTATTTTTATTATTCTTATTATTAGCCATAATTTCACCACTAAAATAAATTTATTTCTATTTCTCAGTAACCTTGTAGATAAAGCTTCCCGCCTCATCATAAATCTTCTCAAAAGTTACATACTCATTATCAACTCCAATTTCTTCTGTACTAAAGATATAATCCACATCAACCTTTTCAACATCCTTGTAAGAAAGGTAGAGTCTCATTGTATCTGGAGTTAATAATTCAAAGCTTGTATCATCATCAGTAAATGTTACAACAACATGAGCATATCTATTATAAACATCACTGTACTGATTTTCTGGGTCTAACTCATTCCATAACTCTAAGTTAGGATAAGTATTTGTAGAGTTTATTGCCCTGGCACCACATGCAATTAACATCGAAGGATTAACCGGTGTATTATTTCCAATCCATCTGGAATCTGGCTCTTCTTCAACAATTTGCTCAATTTCCTTAGCAACAGGCTTAGAATAAACTGCATCTGTTCCCCTACAAATTGGTCTAACAAAAGCTCCTGTAACAAGTGCAAAAGCAATAACCATATAAAGAGTGCGCTCATACCTCTTAACATTTAAGGTATATAGTAAATTAAATAAGATAATTGCGACAATAATGCAGGCTATTACCTTAAACCCTCTACCCATGTAAGCTGGCACATACTTATTAGCTTCTTGAACGCTTAAATATGAAACTCCAATGGCACCTATCAAAGCAAGCCAAAATCCAGGTTTAACGTAGAAGGCCGTCTCTTCATTGCGACGATTTTTCTTTTTATATTTTTTATTCCTATCTTCATACACAGGCAACTTAAACTTAGACATAAAGAGTGCAAAGAATAGTACCTGAATATATCCAAGAATATCAACAGCTCTTTCTGGTGTTGAATTTGAAATCAATGTAGCCTTTGCAACTACCATTGGAACTCCTACTGAACAATACAATCCAACGAAAAGCGAAACAATTAAAAGTCCAATAGTTAAGAAATCAGGCTTTTTCTTCTTTATCATATAGTAAAGACAACCAAGCATAGGAATTGGGAAGAACGTGATAAACATACCCATTTCACTGTTATTCATGCTATCCTTAACCGAGAACATAAGCGCAGGAATATAGTCAAACAACTTAGCAATCCTATTTCCGCCTGTGCTAACCCTCTTTCCAGGATATACAGTTTGAGAAATAACCTCCATATATTCCTTCTGGTCATAGAAGGCCGCAACTGTAAAGAGTCCAATCAAAAATACTGCAACTCCAAATACCAGCCAATCAAGCTTTTTAAGCTTCTTTACATCTTCAATATTTTCTTTAAAAATCCAAATGATAAATACAATAAGGATATATCCTAGAGGAACCTGCCATGCAGGATAAAGCGTATAGATAAAGTTAGAACCGCAAACAGCCGCTCCATATCCAATTAAACACCTCTTTTTAATCGTGTCTGTTTTTATAAAATAATAGAGACAAGTTAGCGCTCCATGCATCCACATAAACCACTTTGGAAATCCCCACCACAGGTAAAATGACGAGAAATAAACCATCATCGTGGCGGTAAAAGACACTAGCTTTTTCCCCTTAGTGATAATCATAAAGAATTCTATGCCAATAAGCAGCGCCAAAATAATAGGTGCATACCATCCAAAGGCATAGCTACAATTCATTCCCAAGACTTTTTCTATTATGATTCCAATTAAATAAAATGGATTTGATGCAATATTTGCAAAAGATAATTTTTCTTCGTTTGAAACATTAGATGCTCTTAATAAATAATTATACTCTCCATATCTGTTCTTTAATTGATACTCTGAAAGATTCTTAGCAGAATCGACCATCCACTCATCAGATCTAATCGCTCTCTCTCGACCAAAAACAGGATATAAAAAGTCAGAACCCTCTCCCGTCTGGAAGTAAGAATCATACATTGCAAGAGAATCACCATTAAACTGGTTTACTGTCATGAATATAAGAATACATGCTCCCACAATCCATCTCTTCTCAAATAAAAAGTTATATAACTTTCTTGTATCCAAAATAAAATTTAACGCAATGAACATCACAACAACGAATATAATTTCAATCCTAAAAATATCCGAAGGTGTAAAATCAGAAAACAAAAGGTTACTCTGCCATGTACTAAAATAACCAGAAACTCCAGAAGGTTCATGTGCAACAATTGACTGAACTGCCTGAAGTGAATCCCTCTCAAAACCAGCAGAAATAAGGTAGCTTAAAAATAAACTAACAAAGGCAGCAATGATAATCTTATATTTTAATTGCATCTTACCTTCATTCTTCGAGTTTGACTTCTTCGAATTTAACTTCTTAGAGTTTCCCATTACTTATCTCCTTCAATATCGATGCTCTGCCCAGCATAATAGAACTTTTCACCCTTTCCAAGGAAGAGTCTGTACTCTCCCGGCTCTATCTTATCTGACTCAAGATAAGTGTAGAAAGAAGAAAGATTATAAGTTTTCTTTGTATGAGCAATACTATCCATATTTTCCCTATATAGCTTCTTTGTGCTTAATCTATAAGTGTTATTCTTGCCCCATAAAACTAAATCTGGCTTAGTTATGTTATTTAACATACTCTTTTCATTAACATACCAACCACTAATCCTAATCTTATGGTCCATAACTCCCTGATAACTGATATTATCAGCAACCGCCTTAATATTTGCCGGTGTATTCTTCAAAAGCTTAGGCTTTTCAACCTTCTGTAATGTAAATTCAGCCTTATTTTCCTTAGCATTAACTGCGAAATCATCATTATCATTAGTTAAGTTAATGTTATAGAAAGGATCTCCACCCTGAAGCTCAGGATAATAGCTATAAAGCCTCTTTCTTTCCTGAACAAGTCTAATCATCTTCTCAGAGTTTTCTGTATCATAACCTCTTGAAAGTGATTCATAGTGATAGAGCTTAACATCCATCTTGCAGACGTTATAATATCCCTTCGCAAGTAAATCAAAACAAAGCTTAACATCATTATATGCAACCTTAAAGGTCTCATCAAAACCGCCGATTTCATTGAACTTATCCTTATCAACCATAAGGCAGGCAGCAGTAACTGCACTGTAATTGTAATCAATACGGTTTCTGTTAAATACCATTATGTTCTCATCATTTTCCTGGCAGAAAATATGAACTGGTCCAATTGGCATGCTAACAACACCAATATGCTGAATATAAGTAGAATCATGATAAATAAGCTTAGCTCCAACAGCACCAATATAATCAAGCATTGCATGTCCAGCCATTCTCTCAAGCCAGTCACCATGAATGATTTCCATATCATCATTTAAGAAAAGGAAAAGTTTTCCATGCGCCTTCTCGGCACCAATGTTACACATCTTTGAGAAATTGAATTCCATCTTTTTATGATGATACTCGCAGTGAATTGGAAGTGAAGCACAGTACTTCTCATACTTAGCTTTATTCGCATCATTACTACCATTATCAACTGTAATAATCTCATAATTCTTATAGGTTGTCTTCTCAACCATCGAATCAATACATCTCTTATAAACTTCAAAATTATCCTTAGAAGGAATGATAATACTAACAAGTGGATTTCCTGTTGGAGTGTACTTAACTCTATATTGGAAACACTCATCAACCAGCTCGACCTCGCCTTCTAAGCCTCTTCTCTTAAGAGCCTCTTCCTTAAGACGAATCGTAGCCTTGTTTACATATTCCTTAGCATGTGGATTTGCTGCAGTTGAACCCTCAATCATTCTCCAGTGATAAAGAATCTTTGGAATATGAGCAATATTCTTTGTTTTCTCAGTAAATCTCATTGTGAAATCATAATCCTGAGCGCCATCAAACTCGCTTCTAAGCCATCCAAGCTCATCTCCAATTGACTTTCTGTAAACTCCCAAATGACAAGTATACATCGATGTCATAAAGGTATCTGGTGACCAATCCGGCTTAAAGAAAGGATTCTCTCTATGCTTAGAATCATCAGTAAGTTTATCCTCATCACTATAGATAAAATCGATTGTCTTATCTTCATTTAATTTCTTTACAACTTCAAAAAGCGCATTGGGTGCGATTGTATCGTCACAATCCATAAATGCAACGAATTCTCCTTCGGCAACCTCAATTGCGCTATTTGTAGCCTTTGATATATGTCCATTTTCTTTTCGGTAAACAATCTTTACCTTCTCGTTATCCTCATACTTCTTAAGAGTCTTCTTAACAGATGCCATTGTAGAGCAATCATCCGCCATACATAGCTCAAAGTTTTTATAGGTCTGATTTAAAACTGAATCAATACACTCAGAAAGTATTCTTTCAGACACATTGTAAACAGGAATAACCACTGAAATCAGTGGGTTATATTCAAGCTTCTCTGTCTTCATAATGTTCTTTTCAGCATGTTCAATCCAAACCTTATAAGATGAATTCTTATTGTAATTAATCTTATATAGTGTTTTATATCCAAGTGCCACAGGTCCTTCCTTAACTAAAATCCTGCAAGCAGTACCTATCTTCTTTGCAACTGACATCTTGTTCATCCTTTCGAATTATATATGTTTTAGTTTATGTATGCATCCTTTCGCAACTCAAAAACTATCATTATCAACCTACTCAACAACATCCCATTCATGGTCTAAATAGAACATTCCCTCAGTGAAATATTCATTCGCAACCGAAAAATGAGCACAACTATTTTTATAATCCAAATTTACAATTCCATCGCTGTTGAAAATTCCAACATCCAACGCATAATCGCCACTAATCAGGGTAATCTTTGGAATCCTATAAATAATCTTATGTCTTCCCTGTTTCTTCGGAATATCTGCCTTATCTAAAAGCGTATTAGGTCCGAAAATATACTGTTTCCTATCTCTGCTGTAGATTGCAACACCAAAAGAAAAATCAGGTAATTCCTCAGCATAAATATCGTAAATAACCTCAAATTCAAGGCTTTCAAACGACTTAAAAATCTGCTTATTAAGCGCTACATGCTTAATTGACGCAAGATACTCAGAATTCTCAGGAACGATAAACTCTTCATCAAAAGCCTCTTCCACTTCGTTATCATCAAGAACCTGATCGCCATAAATCATATAGTTCGCATATAAGTCAGTAATAACTCCAGCTTCACCGTCCTTAACAATCTGTCCATCCTTAAGCCAAATTGTTCTAGTACAAAAACGCTTAATCTGCTCAACTGCATGCGTTACGAAAAGGATTGTTGTTCCAGCTTCCTTAAGCTCCTTCATCTTATCAATACACTTAACCTGAAATCTCATATCACCAACAGCAAGTGCTTCATCGACAATAAGAATATCAGGGTCAACATTGATTGACACCGCAAACGCAAGACGCGCAAACATACCGCTCGAATATGACTTAACAGGCTGGTAAATGAAATCTCCAATATCCGCAAATTCAATGATTGACGGAATTCTCTCTTCCATTTCCTTCTCAGAGTATCCCATCATTGTACCATTCAAATAAATGTTCTCAATTCCAGTATACTCCATGTTAAAACCTGCTCCAAGTTCAAGTAAAGCGGCAATTCTTCCATGAGTAACAATCTCTCCACCTGTTGGTGTTACAACTCCGGTAATCAACTTAAGTAAGGTAGATTTTCCAGAACCATTACGTCCAACAAGTCCAACTGACTCACCCTTTTTTATCTTTATATCAATACCATCCAGAGCCTTATGTTCCCTGGAATACTTCTTTTTCGTTAAACTAAGCGATTCCTTGATTCTATCACTAGGCTTATCATAAAGACGATAAACCTTAGAAATATTCTTAACCTCAATCATTGTATTATCGCTATTTTCAGCCCCATTAACGGCTGCTTTATTACTCTTATCTTTATTCTTATCAGACATAAAACTCCCCGTTCAAGTCTCTTTCCAAGTTACCATCAAACCTTCGTGCTACAGTACATCAGCAAAGTGTGGCTTCAATTTATCGAAAACATGAGCTCCGAAAATAAATACCACAATCGTGAACACCCAGAAATATAAGGTCCACTGCCAATCCTGCCAAAACCATCCAGTTCCAAACATGCTGTTTCTAACACCCTCAACAATATAGAAAACTGGGTTAAGTTTTAAAATAATCAAAAGTGTAGGATGTGACTCAGCAAGCATTGTCACAGGCCACATTATCGGTGTAATCCACATTAAAATCTGCAATCCAACAGCAATAAAATGTGCGATATCTCTAACAAAAACCGTAATTGCCGAAGTGAGATACGAAACCGCCAGCGTCACACAAACCGTACAGATTATATAGTAAATCAACTGAAATGCATAAATTGTCGGCATATATCCCATACACATAAACATTATCATCATAAATACATAGAAAAATACATCGATAAATAATGCTGATAAAATCTTAAGTGCTGGCAAAATACTAATATTAAAAACTACCTTCTTAACAAGGAAGCTATACTCCAACAGACTGTTAACTCCTCCGTTTATGGAATCAGAAAACAAGAACCATGGAATAAGTCCCGCTGTAAGCCAAAGAACATATGGATAACCATTCATCGGCCTTGAACGAAGTCCAAGCGAAAAGACAAACCAATATAAAACTATTGTAACAACTGGTTGAATGAAGGCCCAAATAATACCGAGATATGATCCTGCATATCGCTTTTTAAAGTCGTTCTTCGCAAGTTTAATCAGCATTTCGCGACTTGTTATCATATCCTTAAAAAATCTAATACACGCTAATTTATTCATTACATCATCCTAATTTAAAATCAAAATTTATTAACCACATCAAATCTGCATATTAACATAAATATAAGTTTTTTACAACATCTTATATTTTAAAGTGAAGCAAATTCACATATTAAAAGAGGTATTTCACACCCTAAAAGGCGAATTCACAATCCCAGACACCAATTCCACTATCCTGGAATATGTCAGTTAACCTCTTCTGTAAGTCTTCCTTAGTTTTTCCTTCTTTAAGAATCATCATAATAAATCCACCGCCGCCTGCACCAGCAATAAACTTCGCATCAATCAAGTTTTCACAGGCAACAAAAATCTGATCTATACATGTGTTTGTTGAACCACTGTCCAACATAATTGATAACTCCCAATGTCTATTCATGAGTTTTACAAAGCCTTCAATATCTCCCTGCTCAAGACAGAAGGACATGAGAATTGCTGTAGTCTTCATCTCCTTAAGGGCGTCAAGACTATCCTGCTTTGAACCAATGTAGCCACCCATAACGTTTCTAAGAAGGTTTCTGGCAAGTCGTCTCTGTCCAGTGTAAACCAGGACAAATCTATCAGATAATTCCTTCATTGCCTCTTCAGGAACCTTAATCTCACGAGTAGAAATCTTCTGCTCAATTCCTGGAAGAGTTGAAATCAGCTTAATTCCCGGCATCAAACCACCGACCTGATCTTGCCAGCCGCCGCCAGTACTCATAATTTGTTCCATACTCAAAACGATGTCATAAATATCATCATTCTTCTTATCCTCGCCAAGGAATTCAAACAATCCCTTAACGCACGCTGCAGCTAAAATACTGCTTGTTCCAAGTCCAGAACCCTGAGGAATATTGATAACCTGAGTTGAAATATAAATTCCACCACCGATTCTCTTAAGAATTTCCTCAAGTGTCTCACCCTCAGATTTAATTGGAACAATTCCGCATGAAATCAAAGCTGCCTTATGAAGAGCAAAAGAATCATATGGATTAACACAATCTTGAATTTCCTCAATAGTAGTAGCGATTCCACTAACTCCCATATCTTCGCTTTCAAACTTAACATGGTATTCAGGAAGTCTCTTAATCTTTATCTGAATTGGATTAATTCCATTAATCTTTAAAGCCGCATTTAAAACAATTCCACCGTTTTCATTGCTATAAGGTGGAGTATCTGTCCATCCGCCTCCCCAGTTTACTCTAACAGGAAGTTCAACACTAACTTCATCCTTAGCAATCTTATATTCTTTAGACCCTTTAATTCTCTTTACTGCATCACCAAAGATAACCTCTCTAATGCACTTAAAACAAAGACCTTCAGGGTAGTCATATTCAATTCCATTAAAGTTGCATCTAAACTTCTTCATGTACATTGAAAGAACGTAGTAAACTCTGATTCTATCAGAGAATTCCATACAGGTCGCATCTTCCATAATTGACTTATAGATACTCTCTGTAATAACTCCATTACTAAAGTCCTTAAAAATGCTTTCGTAATACTCTCTAGAAACAACTCTGTCAATAAATCTCTTGCTGATAATTCTGTCTTCTAAATCATTATCCCATCTGATAATTCCATCAACATCAGCATTATTAAAACTCTCATAAAGACTCATTCTCTCAGAAGAGATCCAGTCTTCAACCAGTGACTTAAGCGTATCCTTAAGTGTCTCAATTTCTTCATCAGCCTTTGCTTTCTTAACCTTCTCAGAAAGCTCAACGATTTGATAAAGAGTCAACGCTCTATCAAGTGCCTCTTCCATAGAATCCGCTGTAACATAGAGCTTAGCCTTCCAAAGGCTCTTATCTTCATCATCCCAAATTTGCTCAGGAGAAACATTAATTTCCTCAAGAAGCTCTTTAAAGTTTTTCTTGATAAATATAATCTTATCATTAAAGTCATCCTTAGGATTATCATTTAATCCATAAACTCTAACAACATATTTTCCATTATTCAAAACAAGTCCGCTAAACACTGAATTATCTGGAATCTTTGTATTCCTTGTTTTGATATGTGAAATAATTGAATTCTGTCCAACCTCAGTACAATCGAGAACAAAGCAATTCTCAATATAACTTCCACTACCAATTTTAGCAGAAGAGCCAATGTATGAACCATAGGTTGTATAGTCACCATCATCATTTGAATTAGAATTAATTCTATTTGTCCAACCAAGAAAATCATACTTGCAAATTGATGATGTCATCAATTTCTTTAATTCCCTCGTTGTACCAAAATGAATAAATCTTGCAGGAGATAAACAAAACAGTTTCAACTTATAATTTGAAATTGCATCCCAAATTTTTGTTCTGCAATCATGTAATTCATCAGTAAAAGTTCCCTCAGGTTTTTCTTCATAATACTGCTCAAGTGTTGAATCTGAAGCAAGTGGATAAAGGAAATCACCATAGAAACTGATTCTGGCTTTTTCATTTACAAACTCATCAAATTTTACCTTATCAGGTTTGCCATCTGTTGAAATAAGTGAGAAAAGTGAATTGATAAGATTAACATCCATAAGCACTGCACCGGTATCCAAATCAACATTTCCGCTACCATTAACAGCACCAATTTTTGTTAAATAATCCTCAGTTTGCTTATGAAGGAATTTCTTAACATATCCCTTTCCATCATTTAAAAATACTCCATGATTTTTACCAATTTCAACAAGCTCTTTAAACGAAATAGCAGCTGCCCCTTCGAACTTTGCATCAATCTGAAGTGGGTTAAACATAAGCATTACATCGCCAGATAAAACAAGCATTCCCTCTTTAATTCTAGAAGGAACTCCTGCCATTGAAACTAAAAATTCATCAAAAAGTGTTCCACTTCTTCCATCTGGATAAATCCTAGGGACAGGTGAAAAGAGTTTGCCAATAGCTGAATATTGAGGAATTCTCTTGCTATCTCCACCTGAATGGATAACCAAAATTCTCTTACCCTTGAAAATATTTTCAGAATCTTCAACCTTATTTTCAGCTATAAGTTTCTCAGCAATATGATTAATAACATTAAATGTTGCACCGCCAGAACCAACTCTTTTTCCCTCTGGATCAGATATTACAATATATTCTGTATGCTTTGGAATTGTATTTTTTCTAAGTCTCTCATCGATTTGTTTTCTATAGCCAGAAGCCTGAAATTCATTTGAAGCTGTAAGAATAACATAATCCCATTTAATGGAATCTGTTCTTTCCATACTTCTCAAATAGTCCTCCCAATTATCCTCAGATGATTGTTGCAAAAACAAATCTTTTATCTTTTCATTTTCGATATTAATAACATCCGATACGCTACCCATCTGCTATCTCCTTAAATTTATACTTAGTAGATTATCTTTACTCTCTGCCTATTTAAAATATCCATTTAGGCTATCAAGAATCTTCTTTTCTTCCACATTAGCCGCATCCAAATCAGCCGCACTCACACTAATATATACCTTTAATTTAGGCTCTGTTCCAGAAGGTCTAACAACTACTGAAGCATCTCCTTCAAGTAAATATTTAAGCACATCTGATGGTGGAAGTCCGTCGCGTCCCTTTGAATAATCAAGGCACTCAACAACCTTCTTGCCTCCGATTTCATCAAGACCAGCATGGAACTCTTCCATAATAGCCTTCATCTTATTAAAACCGTCCATTCCCTCAAACTGGAATGAATAAAGTGAATTCTTGCAATATCCATATTTAGAATAAAGCTCATTTAATTTATCTAAGAGACTGATTCCTCTAGTCTTATAATATGCAAACATCTCGCAAATAAGGAAGGCACCATCGACTGCATCCTTATCTCTAACATATCCACCACTCAAGTATCCGTAGCTCTCTTCGAATCCGAATACGTAAGAATCTTCCTTACCTTTTTCCTCTAAAAATCCAATCTGTTCACCGATAAACTTAAAACCTGTAAGAACGTTAATTGTTCTAAGTCCATAATTCTTAGCAATCTTTTCAGCCATATCGATAGTAACGATAGTCTTAATAAGGATTGGATCCTCAGGCATTGTGTTCATCTCAACTCTTCTGCTACAGATATAGTCAAGAAGAAGCATTCCTGTTTCATTACCTGTAAGAAGTGTGTAATCATCACCATTCTTAACTGCAATTCCTACTCTGTCGCAATCAGGATCTGTTGCAAGTAAAAGGTCTGCATTGTTATCCCTGGCATATTTCATGCCAAGTTCCATTGCCTCCCTGATTTCAGGGTTAGGATATGGACATGTAGTAAAGTTACCATCAGGCATTTCCTGCTCCTTAACAACAGTAACATTAGTATATCCGCTCTCCTTAAGAGTCCTAATAATAGGCTTTAAACCTGTTCCATTAAGTGGTGTATAAACAATAGACACATTCTTATCAATTTCAGCATCACCAACAACAGACTGCTTCTTAACTTCCTCAACAAAGGCTGTATAGACATCTTCAGAAATATAATTGATCATTCCATTCTGAATACCTTCATCAAAGTCAAGTTTCTTAACTCCCTCAAAAATATCGATTTCATTAATTTCAGAAAGAATCTCCGCGGCCGCCTCAGTTGTAATCTGACAACCGTCGTGATTATATACCTTATATCCGTTATATTTACTAGGATTATGAGAAGCTGTTACCATAATACCAGCAGCACATTTACATGCCCTAACAGCAAAAGAGAGACAAGGAGTAGGCATCAATTCATCATAAATAAATACCTTAATTCCATTGCCTGCAAATACACTTGCTGATACCTTAGCAAAAACATCTGATTTAATTCTTGAATCATAGCTAATTGCAATACTTCTCTTTTCAGGGCTATAGTTCTTAACAACATAATTTGCAAGTCCCTGAGAAGCCTTAGCTACTGTATAGATATTCATTCGATTTGTTCCAGCACCGATAACACCTCTAAGTCCACCAGTACCAAACTCAAGACTTCTGTAAAAAGCATCCTCAATAAGCTTTTCATCAGCTTCAATGCTCTTTAATTCCTTAACAACATCTTCATCACCTGTAGCATTCTCACACCACAGTTTATACTCTTTTAAAATTGTTTCTTCCATTTTTGTGATATCCTCATTTCAAATTCTATATAAAATGCTATTTTTATGCTGTAACCTTTAGGAGCTGTGCCTGTCCATGGAACTTACACTGCACTGAATTAGCAGGAACAAAGATACAATCTCCTTTAAAGAAATGCAGTGCTCCGCCAGCTCCATAAAACATGGTACCGCAACCATCGATGCAAAGGTAAACCTGGAACGATAACTCATTAGACCTAAATGAAACCATCTCATGACAACGCTCAGTATTTAGAAGCATTCTCTCAACCTGGAAATACTTACATCTACATAAAAACTCAGTTGCACATCCTCTGCTATATTTAAGAACACGCATAGGCTGACGAGGAGAATTGCTCGCCTTTAAATTGGCAACCTCCAAAGCCTTATCTACATGTAACTCACGCTTATTTCCATTCTTGTCAACTCTATCATAATCATACATACGGTATGTAAGATTTGAGTTTTCCTGAATCTCTGCAACAAGTGTTCCAGCGCCAATTGCATGAATTGTTCCCGCCTCAATATAGAAAACATCGTTCTTCTTAACAGGAACTTTCTGCAAATATTTTTCAAGCTTACCCTCTTCAATGCTCTTTCTAACCTTTTCCTTAGACATATCTCTCGATAATCCGAAGCACAGATGAGCATCCTTAGCAGCATCAAGAACATACCACATCTCGGTCTTTCCAAGTTGTCCATTCTCATATTTATTTGCATATTCATCATCTGGATGAACCTGAACAGATAAATCCTTGTTTGCATCAATAAACTTAATAAGGATAGGTAGCTCTCCTTCAACAGCTGGATGAGTTCCCAAAAAATCAGGTCTATCCTTCAAAAGCTTATTAAGCCTCTGTCCACGATACGCTCCACTAACGACAATGCTAGGGCCATCAGGATGTGTTGAACATTCCCAGGTTTCGGCAAGAGGATCTAAATCAATCCCCTTCTCGAAATCATCATTCAATCTTGTTCCACCCCAAAGATAATCCTTGCCCTCAGGATATAAAAGAAAAGGTTCATTTAACATTTCATCATTCCAACGGATATTTCTGCTTGTCATGAACACTAATCTCCTTTCCAAGCTGAACTTCAATAAGTTTAATCTCAGTATCCGCAATCACAGTATGTCGGCAACCTGCCTGCATTGTAATAACATCGCCAGGATGAACCTCCTGTTCCATTCCGTCAACAATTGTTCTACCATCACCAGAAATAACAACCCAAACTTCATCTCTGTTTTTATGGCTATGATAGTTCATACTGTGTCCTGCATTAAGAGTAACCTTAATTGTATAACTAAAGTCCTCAATATCAATAACCTTATAATTTCCCCAGGATTTCTCAGCAAACATTACTACCTGGTCTAACTCTTCAACGAATGGCTTAATATAACTTGACTGATCCTTATCAGAAACAAGAATTCCCTCAGGACTGGCTGAAATAATAACATCAGTTAATCCCATAGCAAGGATAGGCACATCCAATTCATTGATAATATTAACATTTGAGCACTTATCATTCATCTTAGCGCTACCGATAATATCTTCCTCCATAGCCTCGCTAAGAGTATTCCATGTACCCAAATCCTTCCACTCGCCGTTAAAACGCATAACCTGAATGCTGTCTTCTTTCTCAACAACAGCATAGTCAAAGCTAATCTTGTCAACATGCTCATATTTATTAAACAAATCATTATAATCCACGAAATCGATAAGTTCATGAGCCTTATTCATAAGATATTCAAGCTTAAACGCGAACACTCCGCCGTTCCAAAGAGCGCCCTCTTTAATATATTCCTTAGCAGTCTCCTCATCTGGCTTTTCCTTAAAAGTACTAACCTTGCTAGTAGGCTCCTTATCTTCAGGAATAATGTATCCATATTTCTCACTTGGATATGTAGGCTCAATTCCCATAAGAACCAGGTTTGATTCACCCTTTGAAGCCTGGTCACCAAGGTTCTTTAAAGCCTGAAAATAATCCTCATTTACATAAGGGTCAACTGGACAAACCACAACACTCTCGTCAAGTCCAACACCCTGAACATCCTGCAAATAAGCTGCTGCAAGCGCAATTGCAGGAAATGTATCTCTTCTATATGGCTCAACTGAAATTCCAACTTCCTCACCAATCTGATTATGGATAGCTGAAACCTGAGTCTTAGAGGTAGCAATGGTTACCTTGGCGTCAGAATCAATCTTCTTAATTTGAGAATAAACTCTCTGAAGCATAGACTCATATTCACCATTGTCACCCTTAAAAATCTTAATAAACTGCTTTGATCTAATATCGTTAGAAAGAGGCCATAATCTCTTTCCTGAACCACCTGATAAAAGTATGATATTCATTATAGTCTCACCTCATATAATCTAAAATATTACTGAACTTCTCTCATAGCTCTTTCTCTCTTAGCTAACTCTCTATCATGCTTAGCCATAATTTCTACAAGCTCAGCATAACTTGTTTTCTGAGGATTCCAACCAAGAACTGTCTTAGCCTTTGTTGGATCACCCCAAAGATTGTCAACATCAGTAGGTCTAAACCACTGTGGATTAACTGAAACAAGAAGTTTACCAGTTTCAGCATCATAACCCTTCTCATCAACGCCAGTTCCTTCCCAGCGAATTGTCATTCCATTAGCTGCAAATGCCTTCTCTGTAAAGTCACGAACTGTATGCTGTTCGCCTGTAGCGATAACGAAATCATCTGGAGTTTCCTGCTGCATGATGAGCCACATACACTCAACATAATCCTTAGCATATCCCCAGTCTCTTAAAGAATCCATATTTCCAAGTTCTAAGTGATCCTGAATTCCTTCAGCGATTCTACCAGCAGCAAGAGTAATCTTTCTTGTAACGAAATTCTCACCACGTCTCTCAGACTCATGGTTAAATAAAATACCGTTTACAGCAAACATTCCGTATGCATCTCTGTATTCCTTAATAATCCAGAAACCATACTGCTTAGCAACTGCATATGGGCTATATGGATGGAAAGGAGTTGTTTCCTTCTGAGGAACCTCCTCAACCTTACCGTAAAGTTCTGAAGTTGAAGCCTGATAAATCTTTGTCTTCTTCTCAAGACCAAGCATTCTAACAGCTTCAAGAATTCTAAGAACACCAATAGCATCAACATCACCAGAATACTCAGGAACATCAAAAGAAACCTGAACATGACTCTGTGCAGCAAGATTATAAATTTCATCAGGCTGAACAACATTTATGATTCTAATAAGTGATGAAGAATCAGATAAATCTCCGTCATGTAAAGTGATTTTATTTCCCTCGATTAAATGATCGATTCTTGCTGTGTTAGAAATAGAAGCTCTTCTTGTAATACCATGAACCTCATATCCCTTCTCCAACAAAAATTCTGCAAGATATGAACCATCCTGACCTGTAATACCTGTAATTAACGCTTTTTTCATCTTTGAAAATCCTCCTGTTTTAACTTGTTTTTTTAAATATTTTATACGTTAAGATATTTCCGAAAATGCCATTTCACGCAGTTGTGGCATTTTCTGCATTTATCACCTGAACATAACCTCAATTTTACCATGTATGATAATTTATAACAAGCCATTTCTTGAATTCATAGCTTTTTTCATCATTTTTTATTTGTAGTTATTTTTACCAAATTCCAGGGTCTAAACACAAAAACCAAAACCCTATTTAAAGTTCTAAAGCCTTGGCATAAAAACCAAGGCTCTAAAATCAAAAATATAAATTATGAATTCACACAATTTTTCAAAATCTCAAGTGCAACTTCTTCCTTCGAAAGGAGTGGATATTCCTTAACTAAGACCTGCTCCTTATCTCTCTTAATCATTGTAATAACGTTGGTATCAACGCCAAAACCAGCGCCAGCAACCTTCAAATTATTTGCAATAATCATATCAAGATTTTTCTTCTCAAGTTTCTTCTTAGAATTCTCAAGCATATTCTCGGTTTCCATTGAAAAACCGCAAATAAACTGACCTTCCTTTTTATTCTCACCAAGGTACTTTAAAATATCCTTAGTACGCTTAAGCGGAATCGAAGACTTTTCATCAGATGCATCCTTCTTAATCTTTTCATCGGCAACGCTCTCAGGTGTATAATCCGCAACAGCAGCCGCCTTAACAACAATATCAGTCTTATCAAACTCGCCTGTCACTGCCTCATACATATCCTCAGCGCTCTTTATATCAATAATATTTGCAAACACTGGACGTGGCTCATTCACAGGTCCAAGACAAAGAGTAACACTCGCTCCACAAGCCGCCGCAACTCTCGCAATCTGAATTCCCATCTTTCCAGTAGAATGATTTGTAATAAATCTAACCGGGTCAATCGCCTCAACCGTAGGTCCTGCAGTCACAAGCACATTCTTTCCCTCAAGAATTTTATCAAAAGCAATCTCATGATAAATATGCTCATAAAGCAACTCAACCGGTGGAAGTTTCCCAGCACCAGTATCTCCACAAGCAAGATACCCAGAATCTGGCTCAATAATCTTATATCCATATCCCTTAAGCTTCTCAAGGTTATCCTGCACAATCCTATTTTCAAACATACGAGTATTCATTGCAGGCGAAATAAGGCATGGACACTTAAGCGCCATAACCGTCGTTGAAAGCATATCATCCGCAATACCATTAGCAATCTTACCAATAATATTTGCACTCGCAGGTGCAATAAGGCATAAATCCGCCATTTTCGCAAGCGAAACATGCTCCACATTAAATTGAAAATTTCTATCAAAAGTATCAACCACACACTTATTGTTAGTCAAAGTCTCAAAAGTCATTGGTGTGATAAACTCACAAGCATTCTTCGTCATAATAACATGCACATCCGCATGCTGCTTAACAAGCATGCTAGCGAGATTTGCAATCTTATATGCCGCAATACTTCCAGTAACCCCAAGTAATACAGTTTTCCCTTTTAACATAGCTCCTCCGAAAGTTGACCGTGCTTTTCATATGATGTAACACGGCTAATCTTATTGTCATCATTAACAAAAACTACAGTAGGCTTATGCTCCTTAACTTCCTCAGCATCCAATGTACAATATGCCATAATAATAACATGATCACCCACTGAAACACATCTAGCAGCCGCACCATTAAGACAAATCATACCACTATTTGGTTCACCAGCAATTGTATAAGTCTCAAGTCTGCTACCGTTCTCAACGTCAACAACCTGAACCTTCTCATACTCAAAAATTCCAGCCTTCTCCATGAGAACCGGATCAACCGTAATACTTCCCAC
>JAILNN010000060.1 GCA_024691565.1 Lachnospiraceae bacterium
TTGATCATTTTTTTGATTTCTTCTTCGTTTGTTACCTGAGCGATTAGGCCACGAGCTACTAACTCGTCATAAACTGTCATTGTCTTTTCTCCTTTCCTTTTGCTCTAAATATAAACAAAATCCCTCGCCCCCATTGCTGGGATCGAGGGATGAAGTAGAGGTGCCAACCAGATTTGAACTGGTGATAGAGGTGTTGCAGACCTTTGCCTTACCACTTGGCTATGGCACCATATAAACGGAGAAGGAGGGATTTGAACCCTCGCGCCGGTTACCCGACCTACACCCTTAGCAGGGGCGCCTCTTCGGCCTCTTGAGTACTTCTCCAAAGTTGTAGGTGTTACTATTTTGTTTCGACGCAAGTGTTATTCTACTAGAGTAGTCTACCATTGTCAACAAAAAAATGGGGAAATCCTAACGGATTTCCCCAGAAAAATCCTAATCTAAAATGATTATTTAATTGTAGCCTTGTAGAAGTACTTCATACCCTCAACAGTACTGTAAACACCCTCTACATATCCCTTAACCATGTAAGGATCATTGTAGTAGTAGATAGGAATTACACACCATGTATCCATGAGGTAATCCTCAGCCTCGTGCATAAGGTCAGCACGAGCTGCAAGATCGGCTTCGTGACGGATCTCATCGATAAGGTTGTCATAGTAAGCCCAATCAAGAGCCTTGCTCTCATCGCGACCAAACTGGCAATCGTTGTTACCAGAGTTTGTTGTCCACATTTCAAGCATGTTGATAGGATCGTTGTAATCCATGATCCAACCTTCACGAGCGAAGTCGAAGTCACCGTTCTTACGTGTCTCAAGGAATACGTTCCACTCCTGCTGATCGATTGTAAGGTTGATACCTACGTTTGAAAGGTCAGCCTGGATTGCTTCAGCAATCTTTACGTTACCTTCTGAGTTGTTTGTAAGGTATGTCATAGAGATATCCTGTGTAAGAGCATCACCTGACCAGAGACCAACTGACTCAAGGAGTGACTTAGCCTCCTCAACGTTTGCATCATAATCATCTACTGAGTAGTAATCTGTGTTCTTGAACTCTCCGCCGTTACCATCAGCGCATCCTGCTGGAACGAATGTTGTAGCTGGAAGCTGACCTGTCTGGCCGATTGTATCGCAGATGTACTGACGATCAATAAGAAGAGTGATTGCATGACGGAATACCTTTGCCTGCTCCTCATCAAGACCAAGCTCCTCATAGAGCTTTGAGTTGTAGTTGAAGCCTGCATAGTATGTTCCAAGGTTATCAGCGATGTTGAACTCGCTTGACTGCATAGCTGTCTGCATTTCTGCTGTAGGAACGCTATCGATAAAGTCAAGGTCGCCTGTCTGATATGCTGTATAAGCTGTTGTATCCTCTGATGTAAGCATTACGTTAAGAGTTGTTACTGTAACTGAATCAGCATCCCAGTAGTTGTCATTCTTAACATATGTCATATCAGAATCATGATTCCAAGATGAAAGTGTGTAAGCACCGTTACAAATAAATGCATCACCTGCATCGTTTGCCCATGTTCCCTGTGGAGCATCAGCTGTCTTTGTAGCCTCTACTGTCTCCTCATATACTGGGAAGAAGAATGGGAAAGCGCAAAGATCAAGGAAGTAAGGACATACAGCACCAAGAGTAACTGTAAGAGTCTTTCCATCCTCAGATGCAACTACATCATCACCAAGACCTGTCTCATAATCAAAGCTTGGGAATACCTCGCAAAGATAAGAGTAATCAGCTGCTGTCTCAGGAGCTGCAGCTCTCTTCCAAGAATAAACGAAATCTGAAGCATCAAGTGCTTCTCCGTTAGACCACTTAAGGCCATCACGAAGTGTGAATGTGTAAGTAAGACCATCCTCTGATACCTCGTAGCTCTCAGCACAAGCTGGCTCAAGGTTACCCTCTGCGTTGTAACGCATAAGACCTTCGAATGAGTTTACTGCGAGACAACCACCATCAACTGATGAGTTAAGTGCTGGATCAAGGTGAGCTGGCTCACTTGACATCCAGATGTTAAGTGTTGTCTTGTCTTCTTTTGTTGTTTCTTCAGCAGGAGCTTCTGATGCAGTGTCAGCAGAAGCTTCAGGATCTGTGGCTGCTGATTTATTACCACAAGCAACCAATCCAAGTGCCATTGCAGCGACAAGGACTAATGAGACTAATTTCTTTTTCATTTTTTCCCTCCTATATTTTAATCTCTATTTCAATCCCTTTTTGGAATTAAAATCTAACTTCCACAAGCAAAAACTACCTTCTTGTGTTTATTTGTTCCAGCAAGCAACCATGTGGCCGTCGCCTCTATCTTTAAGTTCTGGCATTTCACAAGCACATTGCTCTGTAGCATAACGGCAGCGTGTTCTAAATGGGCATCCGCTAGGCATCTTAAGTGGGCTAGGAACATCTCCCTCCAGAATAATTCTGTGAGAATTTCTAGCAGTCTCAGGATCTGGAATAGGAACAGCAGAGAGCAGTGACTGTGTATATGGATGTAGTGGATTATCCATAAGTTCATCTGCATCAGCTATTTCCATCATGTGTCCCAAATACATTACTGCGATTCTATCTGAAATATGCTGAACTACCAAAAGGTCGTGGGCAATAAAGAGGTAAGAAAGACCTCTTTGAGCCTGCAAATCCTCAAACATATTTACAACCTGGGCCTGAATAGATACGTCAAGAGCAGATACTGGCTCATCACAAACGATGAACTTTGGATCTACAGCAAGAGCTCTTGCAATACCAATTCTCTGACGTTGTCCACCAGAGAACTCATGAGCATAACGAGTAGCATGCTCAGCGTTAAGACCTACGGTCTCCATAAGCTCCATGATCTTGTCATGACGCTCTGCCTTTGATGAGTACAGTTTGTGTACATCAAGAGGCTCTCCAATAATATCCTCTACAGTCATACGTGGGTTGAGAGAAGAGTATGGATCCTGGAATACCATCTGCATCTCCTTGCGGTATGGCTGCATATTTACATTGATTTTTTCTTCGCTGTCAAAAAGAACATCGCCGTCAAATACAATTCTGCCGGCTGTAGGCTTGTAGAGACGAAGAAGAGTACGTCCAACTGTGGTCTTACCACAACCAGACTCACCTACCAAACCAAGAGTCTCTCCTGGCTTGATAGAAAATGAGATATCGTCAACTGCCTTAAGTGGCACTGTTGCAAATCCGTTTTTTACTGGGAAGTACTGCTTTAAATGGCTTACTTCCAAAATATTTTCGCTGCTCATTTATGCTTCCTCCTGACTTAAATTCTTAATATTCATCCAGCAGGCTGCTAAATGAGTTTCGCCAACTCTTATTTCCTCTGGCTTCTCTCTAAGGCAAATCTTCATTGCCTCATCACAACGAGGGCAGAAAGCACAACCCTCAGGCATATTTAATAAATTGATAGGTGTTCCACCGATTGGGACAAGTCTTTCCTTGCTGTTTGCACTAGTAGGAATAGAGCGAAGGAGTCCCTTTGTGTATTCATGCTTTGGTGAATAGAAGATATCATCTGCTGTACCTCTTTCACAAACACGACCACCGTACATAACAATAATTTCATCGCACATAGAAGCGATAACGCCAAGGTCATGGGTAACCATAATGATTGCCATGCCAAGTTTGCTCTGTAATTCCTGCATAAGTTCCAGAATCTGTGCCTGGATAGTAACATCAAGAGCAGTAGTAGGCTCATCTGCTATAAGGATATCTGGCTCACATGCAAGTGCCATAGCAATCATTACACGCTGTCTCATACCACCAGAAAGTTCATGAGGGTACTGCTTAAGTCTCTTCTCTGGCTCGTTGATTCCAACCAGTGAAAGGAGCTCTGCAGCTCTTTCATCTGCCTGAGCCTTTGTTTTATCTGTATGAAGAAGAATAGCCTCCTTCAACTGATATCCAATTGAGAATACAGGGTTAAGACTTGTCATTGGATCCTGGAAAATGATAGAGCAGCATCTACCTCTGAATGTTGACATCTGCTTTTCGTTCCAATCAACAATATTCTCGCCCTTGTAGAGGACCTTTCCATCGGAAATACGTCCGTTGTCTGCAAGTATCTGCATAATTGAATATGCAGTAACTGATTTTCCTGAACCAGATTCTCCAACAATACCAAGTGTCTTTCCTGGTTCAAGTGCAAAATTAATTCCGTTTACAGCATTTACTTCACCGTTATCAGTATCAAAGGTGGTGTGTAAGTCCTGTAATTCTAATATATATTTATAATCTTCCATTATTCCACCTCTTATCTAGATAACTTTGGATCAAACGCATCTCTAAGACCATCGCCAAGCAGGTTGAGTGCCAGAACGATAAGACAAATTGTCAGTGCTGGGAACAGCAATCTCTCAGGATATGTTTGCATTCCGGCTCTTGCTTCATTTGCAAGAGAACCAAGAGAAGGCATTGGTGCAGAAACACCTAAGCTGATAAATGACAGGTATGACTCAGTAAAGATAGCTGAAGGTACCTGAAGGGCAGTAGTAATAATAATTACAGACAAACAGTTTGGTAAAATATGCTTTCTGATTGTTCTTGCTGTAGATGTACCAATACACTGGGCAGCAAGTACATATTCATTCTGCTTGATTGTAAGAATCTGTCCTCTTATAAGTCTAGCCATACTAACCCAGTACAGAAGACCAAATACTATGAAAAGGGAAATCATGTTAACACCAAGTTTGGCTAAAACAGTTCCCTTGATTGCGTTAATCAATGTCTCTCTCAAAACAACTGATAAGAGAATGATGAGCAACATATCAGGAAGAGAGTAAATAATATCTACAATTCTCATCATGATAAGATCCACTCTACCGCCAAGGTATCCCGAGATTGAACCGTATACCATACCAATGATAAGTACGATAATTGATGCAATGATACCAACTGAAAGTGAAACTCTTGCTCCGTAAACTACTCTTATAAAGTAATCTCTACCAAGTGAGTCAGTTCCAAAGATATGTGGGAATACATCCTCACCTGCTGCAATTTGCTTTAATTCTTGTGTGCTGTAATAAAAAGGTTTGAGGTTTGCTGAACCTTTTACGATGTCATCATATCCATAAGGTACGATGAGTGGTGCAAATAAAATAACAAGTACAAGTAAAATAAGTATAAGAATTGAACCCATAGCAAGTGGATTCTTTTTAAGGCGTCTCATACCATCCTTAAAGAATGTGGTAGATTCACCCATAACATCCTGCTGTCTTTTCTCGTCGTCAGTAGCCTTTTCAAAATCTCCCATAGAAAACTTACTAAGGTCAACCTGTGCTGAGAAAGGCGCTTTCTTAAAATTCTCTTTCATTAGTCTAATAACTCCTTCTTAGTCAAGTTTAATACGTGGATCAACCATCTTGTAAACAATATCAGTAATAAGATTTGCAAGTACCATAATTACTGCAAGGAAAATTGTTGTAGCCATAATCAATGTGTAATCACGGTTTGTAATTGCCATTACGAATTTTGATCCAAGGCCACCAATATTGAAGATAGACTCTACAACCATGGAACCAGTAAGAATACCAGCAACCATTGGTCCTACATATGTAATAACTGGGATTAATGCATTTCTAAGTCCGTGTACAAAAATAACTTTTAATCCTGAAACACCTTTTGCTTTTGCTGTACGAATGTAATCCTGTCCCAAAGCATCAAGCATAGAAGTCTTTGTGAGACGTGTGATGTATGCCATTGGTGACATTGAAAGTGCGATTACTGGAAGTACTGTCATGTTTTCACCTGCAGAGAATGCTGGGAACCAGCCTAATTTCATACAGAAGAAATACAAAAACAGTGTAGCAATAACGAAGGATGGCATTGACGTAATTATTGTAATAAAAAATATAATCAAACGGTCTGGCCATTTATTTCTCATGAGGGCAGCAGTTGATCCAAGTACGATACCTGTAAAAATTGCTATGAGAGAAGCCAAAATTCCAAGTTTTCCTGAGATTGGGAAACTCTCGCCGATAATATCTGAGATTTCTCTACCATTTTTAAGAGAAACTCCAAAGTCTCCCTTAACAAGGTTTTTCATGTATAAAACATACTGGGTTGTCAGAGGCTTGTCCAAATTATACCTTGCCTCTAATTGTGCCTGTACAGTTGGGCTGGTTGCCTTTTCTTTGTTGAATGGGCCGCCTGGAATGGCGTTCATTGCAAAGAATGTAATTAAACTAATAACTACTACAGTGACCAGGGCTAATAAAACTCTTTTAACTACATATTTAGTCACTTCAAAATACTCCTTTTCTTTCTTTCCTTAATACAAATCCCCATAAGAATTTATATCTTTTTGTATTTTTCTATTGCAGTTTCATATAGGTTATTTCCCTGAGAATCGATTACTACAATCACTGGAAAATCCTCTACGTATAACTTGCGAATAGCTTCGGCTCCTAGATCATCGTATGTGATAACCTCAGAAGTCTTGATGCATTTAGATAGGAGAGCGCCAGCCCCTCCTACTGCTGCAAAATATACTGCCTTGTTTCTCACAATGGCATCTATGACCTCTTGTGATCTCTTTCCCTTTCCAATCATGGCCTTTAGGCCAAGGTCCAAAAGGCGGGGAGCGTATTTATCCATTCGGCTGGCAGTTGTTGGTCCTGCCGACCCTATTGGTCGCCCCTCTCTGGCAGGAGAAGGACCCATATAATATATACAGGCATTCTCGATTTCAATTGGAAGAGATTGGCCCTTGTCCAAAGCCTCGCTCATCCTTTTATGGGCTGCATCTCTGGCTACGAATATTTCACCAGTGATGTAGCAATAATCTCCAGATTTTAAACTTGAAATTTTATCTGAAGTTATGGGTGTGTTTATTCTCTGCTCCATTACATTATCCTCGTAACATGTCTGTTTACATGACAGCAAATATTAACAGCAACCGGTAATCCGGCAATATGTGTAGCATAGGTATTAATATTTACTGCAAGAGCAGTGGTTGTGCCGCCTAATCCTCCGGGACCAATTCCAAGAAGATTAATCTTTTCTAGCATTTCTTCCTCCAGGTTTTTAACCCATTGGATTGAAGATCTTTCATTGAGATTTCTAGTGAGGGCTTCTTTAGCCATAAGAGCAGATTTCTCGAATGTGCCTCCGATTCCAACGCCTACCACCATAGGTGGGCAAGCATTAGGACCCGCTTCTCGGACAGCTGTAAGAATTGAATTTTTGACTCCCTCTATACCGTCAGCCGGTTTTAACATAAAGATTTTGCTCATATTCTCTGAGCCAAACCCCTTTGGTGCCAGTGTAATCTTTAGATTATCACCTGCCACAATATTATAATGAATAACAGCTGGAGTGTTATCTTTTGTGTTAACTCTTTCGATTGGATCTCCAACTACAGATTTTCTAAGATAACCCTCTTGGTATCCTTTTCTGACACCCTCGTTGATGGCGTCTGATAAAAGACCGTCTGTAATATGCAAGTCTTGCCCAATGTCTACAAAAAATACGGCCATTCCTGTATCCTGGCAAATCGGGATTTTTTCCTTATCTGCTATATCAAGGTTTTCCTGCAACTGACAAAGAATTTTCTTTCCAATATCCGATTCTTCAGACTCTACAGCCTTATCCAGCCTTTCTTTCATATCTAGGGATAGATAATGATTTGCCTCTATACACATATCTGCTATCACAGGTATGATATCTTTTGCCCTAATATTCTTCATTACATAATCCTGCTAATACTTTAAATGGCTAAAGCCCTGTTTTTATAAAAAATGGAGCTGCTATTTATCAATAACAGCCCCATTGCTATTACAAACGAGTATCATTCGGTTGTTGAACCTTCATTTAATTCTTCAACCTCTTTCGCAAGTATTGTATCACTTTTTCTAACTTTTGCAATACTAATTAGCTTTGTATTTTCCTTTAAGTCAATTAATTTTACGCCTGAAGTGATTCTGCTAAGTAGTGTTGTGTCAGATACATTGATTCTGATTATTGTTCCAGCAGTATTTATAAGCATAACCTCGTCATCCTTTTCTACTGCCTTTGCACCAATAATGTTGCCAGTCTTTTCTGTAATCTTATAACATTTAACGCCCTTACCACCTCTGTGGATAGTGTTAAATTCTGACATGAGTGTGCACTTTCCAAGACCGTTTTCAGAAACAATCATAAGTGATTCACCCTGAGATATAAGCTGCATTCCAATTATCATGTCATCGTCTGCCAAGTTCATACCGATAACACCCATTGTTGCACGACCGGTAGGTCTAACCTCTGATTCAGAAAATCTAATTGCTTGACCATATTTGGTAATCATAATTACATCTTCGTCACCATCAGTAAGCTTAACCTCAATAAGCATATCATCGTCGCGAAGATTGATAGCTGTGAGACCATTTTTTCTGATATTATCATATTCAGTTATTTTTGTTTTCTTAACAAATCCATCAGCAGTTGCCATAAAGAGGTACTTGTCCTCACTGTAATCCTCAACAGGAATCATAGCAGTGATTTTTTCCTCTGGCTGAAGTTGCAGGATGTTTACAATTGCAATGCCTCGACTTGTCCTGCTTGCCTCAGGGATTTCGTAAGCCTTAATCCTGTAGACCCTTCCCTTGTTGGTAAAGAAGAGGAGATAGTCATGACTGGACATCATAAGCATTTCTACTACATAGTCCTCATCAATTGTATCCATTCCCTTGATTCCCTTGCCTCCTCTGTGCTGGGCCTTAAAGTTGTCCTCATTCATTCTCTTGATATAACCAAGCTTTGTAAAGGTAACAACTGTGTTAGTAACAGGAATCATGTCTTCCATGTTAATATCGAATTCGTCATAGCCAATGGCAGTTCTTCTGTCATCACCGTATTTATCAGCGATCTCAGAAATCTCTGTTTTAATAACTGAAAGAAGAATTTTTTCGTCTGCCAATATTGCCTTTAACTTTCCAATAAGAATCTGCAAACTGTCATATTCTTGCTGAATCTTGTCTCTCTCCAAACCGGTGAGAGCACGAAGACGCATATCTACAATAGCCTGGGCCTGAGCATCTGAAAGACCAAATCTCTCCATCAGCTGAGCCTTTGCTGTGTTTACATCTGCAGAATTTCTGATAATCTGTATTACTTCATCAATATTATCAAGGGCGATGAGCAATCCCTCTAAAATGTGGGCCCTTTCCTCAGCCTTGTTTAACTCATATCTGGTACGGCGGGTTACCACATCTTTTTGATGATTTAAGTAGTGAATCAGCATTTCTTTAAGACTTAAAATCTTAGGCTGATTATCTACAAGTGCAAGCATGATTACACCAAATGTATCCTGTAGTTGGGTATGCTTGTACAACTGATTAAGGATGATGTTTGGATTTACATCTCTTCTGAGTTCTATACAGATTCTCATACCTTCACGGTTCGATTCATCGCGAAGATCTGTAATTCCATCTATTTTTTTGTCTTTGTGTAACTCGGCAATCTTTTCGATTAATCTTGCCTTGTTTACCATATATGGAAGTTCGGTAACAACAATTCTATTTTTACCGTTGTCCATTGGCTCTATCTCTGTCACAGCCCTAACTCTAATCTTGGCGCGACCTGTTCTGTAAGCCTCCTCGATGCCGGCTTTTCCTAAGATGACACCACCAGTAGGGAAGTCGGGACCCTTTACGATTTCCAGAATTTCTTCTATTTCTGTATCTCTGTCTTCCTCAATCTGGTTATCGATAATCTTGTTAACAGCACCAATTACTTCTCGCAAGTTGTGAGGAGGAATGTTGGTTGCCATACCTACGGCAATACCAGTTGTACCATTAACCAAGAGGTTAGGGTAGCGGGCAGGAAGGACGATAGGTTCTTTTTCTGTCTCATCAAAGTTTGGCATAAAGTCTACGCCGTCCATGTCAATATCTTTGCCAAGGGTAAACTTGTCATCCTTAAAGTTGATACCAAACATTGTCATGGAAATCTTTGAAAGGCGAGCCTCGGTGTATCGCATGGCAGCGGCGCCATCACCATCCACAGAACCAAAGTTTCCATGGCCATCAACAAGTGGATATCTTGTGCTCCAATCCTGAGCCATGTTGACAAGTGCTCCGTAAATAGAAGAGTCACCATGTGGATGATATTTACCCATTGTGTCACCGACTATACGTGCACATTTTCTGTGAGGTTTGTCCGGTCCGTTATTCAGCTCAATCATGGAGAAAAGCACACGTCTTTGCACAGGCTTTAAACCATCTCTTACATCAGGAAGTGCACGAGACGCGATTACACTCATGGCATAGTCGATATATGAAGTTTCCATGGTCTCTTTCAGGTCTACTTCATGAATATTGTCAAATATTTTGTCGTCCATAATTTTCCTTTGCTTTTATCTTCGGCGAAGCCGAAAAATTTTTTTTAAAAATTAGATATCAAGATTCTGAACATATTTAGCGTTGGCTTCAATAAATTCTCGTCTAGGTTCTACCTTGTCACCCATGAGAGTTGAGAATGTAACATTGATTTCTGAGGCATTGTCATCATCAATCATTACCCTCTTGAGAATTCTCTTTTCAGGATCCATTGTAGTCTCCCAAAGTTGCTCAGCGTCCATCTCTCCAAGTCCTTTGTAACGTTGGATTTTGTTGTTATTATCCCTGCCTACTTCATTTAGTATGTTGTTTAACTCCTCATCAGAGTATGCATACCAAATTTTTTTATTTTTTTCCAACTTATAAAGTGGAGGAGTAGCAAGATAAACATATCCTTGTTTTATAAGTTCTGGCATAAATCTGTAGAGGAATGTAAGCATAAGTGTAGCAATATGAGCACCGTCAACATCGGCATCAGTCATGATGATGATTTTGTGATATCTCAATTTGCTAATATCAAAGTCCTCATGAATGCCTGTACCAAAGGCTGTAATCATGGCCTTTATCTCGGCATTTCCGTAGATTCTATCCTCTCTAGCCTTTTCAACATTGAGAATTTTTCCACGGAGTGGAAGAATAGCCTGGGTCGCACGACTTCTAGCAGTTTTAGCAGAACCGCCGGCGGAATCTCCCTCTACGATAAATATCTCGCAATTTTTTGGATCTTTATCTGAGCAATCAGCAAGCTTTCCTGGAAGGGACATACCCTCTAAAGCTGTTTTTCTCCTTGTGAGATCTCTAGCCTTTCTGGCTGCCTCTCTTGCTCGCTGCGCCAGCAGCGATTTTTCGCAGATATTTTTGGCAATTGCTGGGTTTTGCTCTAAAAACCAAGTAAGCTGCTCAGAAACAATGGCATCAACAGCACCTCTTGCCTCGGAATTTCCAAGTTTTTGCTTGGTCTGTCCCTCAAACTGTGGCTCCTCAATCTTTATTGAGATAATTGCTGTAAGTCCCTCACGGATATCATCACCATCAAGACCTGAATCATTTTCCTTAATAATCTTGTTGTCTCTAGCGTATTTATTAAATACCTTTGTAAGAGCACCCCTAAATCCAGTTAGGTGAGTACCACCCTCTGGGGTAACAATATTATTAACATATGAGTAGCACTGATCCTGATAACCATCGTTGTGCTGCATTGCAACTTCTACATAAATATTGTCTTTTGTGCCCTCGCAATAAATTACGTCTTCATAGAGGGCCTCGCTGGACCTATTTATATACTGGACAAATTCTTTAATTCCGCCTTCGTAGTGGAAGCTTTCTTCCTTTGGATCACTTTCTCTCAAATCTGTAAGAGTAATGCGAAGACCCTTTGTAAGGAATGCTGTCTCTCTCAGTCTTACCTTTAATGTCCTGTAATCGTAAACACTTGTCTCAAAAATACTATCATCAGGAAGGAAGGTAACCTTTGTTCCTGTTTCATCAGCAGGGCAAGTTCCAATTTCTTTGAGAGAGTACATTGTTTTACCTCTCTCGTAGCGCTGCTTATAAACCTTTCCATCTCTTTTGATTTCTACTTCAAGCCAGTTGGAAAGAGCATTAACAACAGAAGCACCAACGCCGTGGAGACCGCCAGATACCTTGTATCCGCCACCGCCGAATTTTCCACCTGCATGGAGAATAGTAAATACAACTTCAACTGCAGGTATTCCAGCCTTTTTATTAATTCCTGTTGGAATTCCTCTTCCGTCATCAATAACTGTTATAGAATTATCCTGGTTAATAAAAACCTGTATATGTTTACAAAAACCGGCCAAGGCTTCATCTACAGCATTATCAACTATCTCATAAACAAGATGATGAAGACCACGCTCAGATGTAGAACCTATATACATACCAGGTCTTTTTCTAACTGCTTCAAGTCCTTCTAGAATTTGAATTTGATCAGCACCATAATCCTGACTAACTTCTTGACTCATTTATTTCCTCCGTTATTAGTTCTACACTTCCATTTGTAACTTTATAAAGTGTATTTAATTTAAATCTCTCTCTAACAAATTCATCAACACCTGTACAGGTGATTATTGTTTGTGTATCAATTAGATTATCAATAAGTTGACTCTGACGATTTTTATCTAGTTCTGATAAAACATCATCCAGTAGTAATACAGGTTTTTCTCCAATTGTATTTTCAACTAACTTTATCTCAGATAGTTTCATGGAAAGAGCACATGTCCTCTGTTGTCCCTGGCTTCCATATTTTCTAATGTCTATTCCATCAATGGTAATTTTTATATCATCCCTGTGTGGTCCAACAGAAGTTTGAGCAAACCTAATATCTTTTTCTTTATTTTTAATTAATTCATCAAGAAAAAATATATCTTCTATATTTGGATCGTAGGTTACTTCTATATTTTCTTTTCCAGAAGTAATACCACTGTGAATATCTTTAACAATAATGTTGATATCGTTAATAAATTGTTGACGCCTTGCGATTATCTTTTTTCCATACTTTATAAGTTGTTCATCCCATACTTCTAAAGTATTTTTTAACTCATTTTTATATCCTATTTGTTTGAGTAAATTATTTCTTTGATTCAAAGCCTTGTTGTAATTACTTAAATCAGACAGGTACAACTTGTCTATTTGACAAAGTTCTGAATCCATAAATTTTCTTCTTTCAGCAGGACCATTTTTTATAATATTAAGATCCTCTGGAGAAAAGAATACTATGTTTATAAGTCCAAATAAATCTGCTGCCTTTTTAATTGGTACTTTATTTATGGCAATTCCTTTGGACTTATTTTTTTTAAGGTGAATATCAATTTGATACTCCCTATTATTTTTTAAAACTATTGTTTTAATATGACTTTCGTCTTGTCCAAATTGTATTATTTCTTTATCATGACTTTTTTTATGAGACTTGCTAGTAGCAGAAATATAAGCACTCTCTAAAATATTAGTCTTACCTTGAGCATTATCTCCAAAAAGGATAGTAGTTTGAGGGTCAAATTTAATATTTAGGTAATCGTAATTTCTGAAATTCTTTAATTCAATGGACTTAATTTTCACTTTCTACTTTTACGCTTTCTCCATTAAATTCAACTACATCACCACTGTAAACCTTTTTTCCACGTCTTGTTTCTACTTCACCATTGTATTTAACAAGACCTTCTTCAATAACTTCCTTGGCCATTGCTCCATTTTCAACCATATTTGATAATTTAAGTAACTGGCCAAGTTTTATAAATTCATCTTTTATAACTATTTTTTCCATTAATTTGCTCCAGGGGCATTAAAGTTTACAGGAAGAACTATATAAATATATGACTCTTCATCATTTTTTATGAAGCAAGGACTCTTTGCATTTAACATGTAAAGATTAACTACTTCATCATCAATAACCTTGAGGGCATCAATTACAAATTTTGGATTAAATCCAATCATTAAATCCTTGCCTTCTTTTGTAATATCAATTTCTTCATCCATAGATCCAATAAATGAATTAATTGAAAGTTCCATGGTTGAATCAGCAATGTTAACAATGATAGGTTTTTTATCACCTTCTTTTACAAGAAGAGTTGCTCTATCAATACATCCTAAAAATTCTCGTTTATTAACCTTTACTTTTGTTTCATAATCAGCAGATAACATCTGCTCAATCTTGAAGAATTCTCCTTCAATTATTCTTGAAACAACAGTAGTGCTTTCAAATTCAAAAATTATATGATTTTCAGTAACAAAGATATTTACTTCATCATCAATGCCACCATCCATGATCTTTGTAATTTCATTAAGAGTTTTCTTTGGAACAATTACTTTTACATCTGGTGCAGGATTTTTAAGCTCTACGTTTCTAATAGAAACTCTGTGACCATCTAAGGCAACAACTTTAAGTTTATTGTTAATGATTTCAAAGAGCTCACCAGTCATCATTTTATTATTTTCATTGTCAGCAACAGCAAATATTGTCTGTCTAACAATATCTTTTAATGTCAACTGAGATATAACGATTGGCTGGTTTCTAGAAATAACAGGAATGTAAGAAAAGTCTTCTCCTGATTTTCCTATAATATTAAACTTTGATTTTTCACAGGTAATTAAAGTATTAAAAGAAGAATCAGTTTCTATAGTTACATCATTATCAGGAAGACGTCTTACAATCTCTGAAAAAATCTTTGCATCAAGAGCAATGATTCCTCTTTCTTCTATATTTCCTGCTACAATTGTTTCAATACCAATTTCCATATCATTGGCAGTAAGTTTTATTTTGTCAGAAGAAGCATCAACTAATATACATTCAAGTATTGCCATTGTTGTTCTTGTTGGTACTGCTTTTGAAACGATATTCACACCTTTTAATAGGTCCATTTTTTTACAAGTGATCTTCATGTTGTTTGCTCCCTTTCTTAACAATAAAAAAATATAATATATTTTCTAAGTACTATTCTTATACGGTGTTAATTTGTAGATAAATGTGAAACCCCAGTATTTTCTAGTGAAACATGGATTTTTTATTCCATAAAATTTGTTAATTTATTATGTATAAAGTATGGATAAATTGTGAATAAAAAATAGGCTAAAAAATATTATTAACTTTTATTTTCACTTATTAACCTTTTATAAAGTTGTTTTCAACATAATATCAACATTATTTGAAGGATTACCCACATTAATTTGGGTTTATCTTCTTTTTAATTGTCTCAACCAGATTCTTGGTATTTTCATCTGCTTTAACTTCTTCTTCTATTTTATTAGCGCCGTGAATAATAGTAGTGTGATCTCTTCCACCAAGTAATATTCCTATTGATTTAAGTGAGGAATCTGTCATTTGATTGCAAAGATACATTGCTATTTGTCTAGGTCTAACTACAGAACTTGATCTGTTTTTAGATGCCATCTGATCAACAGTAATATTAAAATGTTCTGCAACTACTTCTATTATTAACTGTGGTGTAACCTCTCTTGAAATATTAGGAGATATAAAGTTTTGAAGTTCTCTTTCTGCTATCTCCATAGTAATATCAGCCTTTTCGAGTCTAGAGAATGCAATAAGTTTATTTAAGGCTCCCTCTATTTCTCTAATGTTTGACTGAATGTTTTCTGCTATATATTTTCTAATTTCTTCGTCTAAGGTGAAATTCTTTTCTTCGATTTTTTTATTGAGGATGGCCATACGTGTTTCATAATCTGGATAACCAATATCAGCCATAAGACCCATATCGAATCTTGATTTAAAACGGTCATCTAATGTTTCCATGTCCTTTGGAGGTTTATCAGAAGATATAACAATCTGTTTTCCCATAGCATGAAGGGCATTAAAGGTGTGGAAAAACTCTTCCTGAGTTGCTTCCTTTCCTATTATAAATTGAATATCATCAACCATAAGTACATCTACAGTTCTATATTTGTCTCTAAATCTCTGCATAGCTGTAGCATTGTTATTGGTTCTCAGATTTTCAATAACCTCATTTGTAAATTCTTCTGAAGTTACATATAAAATAGAAGTGTTAGGATTTTGAGATGCAATATAATTACCTATTGCAAGCATAAGGTGAGTCTTTCCTAAACCTGGTCCACCATATATGTAGAGTGGGTTGTAGAATTCTCCTGGTGATTCAGCCACTGCAAGAGCTGCGGTTTGAGCAAATCTATTGTTTCTACCAACGACGAAGTTTTCAAAGGTAAATTTTGGATTGATAGTTGAGTTACCAATCTCACTACTTTCCTTATTATTAATTTCTTCTTCAATAGTTAATTTAATATTATTCTCAGCCTTTATTTTGCTGGCCTGATCTGTAGAAACTATGATAATATCGTATTCTTTACCAAGTAGTTCAGCTATTGTGGTCTTAAGTGGAAATTGAAATTTTTTAGTAATATAATTTATGGCAAAGCTATCAGTTGTTTCATTATTATATACAAGATAAATTGTGTTATCTTTTATCTGAAGAATCTCTAGAGGCTTAATCCAGGATTCATAAGAAACATTTGATATTTCATATTCTTCTGTAAATGATTTGAGAATTTCTTCCCATCTGCTAACAATTTCTTCCATATATTTTCCCTTTGTACAATATAAACTAACCTATATTCTAACCTAAATATGGCTATTTCGCAATAAGATAGCATATTCGTGTAGGGGATAGTTAAAATATAAAAATGGCTTATTTTTTGAATTTAGCCCTATATTTTTAAAATTAAATTTTACACATTGTAAAACATCAAGTTATATACATTAGAAATCCCATATTTTCAAGGAAAGTTAATAAGAATGTGGATAAGTTATTGATAATTAGATACTTATCCACATTGTTTTCCACATAAAGTTTATAACTTTTATTTTTTTTAAATGTGAAAATCACAATATTTTGTGTTGGCCCATATTTACATCCTTCTTATATAGTAGTTTTGACTTATACACATAGTTCAAATCCTAGATAAAGCCTTTTTTTTATTGACTTATGGCTACTTTGCAATTATAATCAAAGTCGATGTTTTCTCATAAAGAGGAGGTGGATATATTATGAAGATGACATATCAACCAAAAAAGAGACAGAGATCCAAAGTTCATGGATTTAGATCTAGAATGAGCACAGCAGGCGGACGTAAGGTTCTTGCTTCAAGACGTGCAAAAGGAAGAAAGAAATTATCAGCTTAGGCCACAGACCATGTGGTCTTTCTTTCTATTTTAAGGAAAATTTTTGTTATGGAATTTAGTGAATCTCTAAAAAAGAATAAAGACTTCACAACTATATACAGAAGAGGTGTGTCTAAAGCTAATCGACAGCTTGTAATGTATATCTACCATAATAATACAGATCGAAATCGAATTGGAATTTCTGTTAGTAAAAAGGTTGGAAATTCAGTAGTACGACATCATTTGACGAGACTGATAAGAGAAAGTTATAGACTTAATGAAGAGATGTTCAATAGTGGTTTGGACATTGTAGTCGTTGCAAGAGAAGCCAGTGCATCCGCAACTTTTGATGAAATACAAAAATCTTTACTTCATCTTGCAAATCTTCATAGGGTAACTCGAAAATAAATGGAATCGTCGTTTCTATTATGTTGAAGAAGATATTTATATATTTAATTAAGTTTTATCAAAAATATATTTCTCCAATGAAAACTACCAAGTGTCCTTATTATCCCACATGCTCTTGCTACGGCCTTGAGGCAGTTCAAAAGTATGGTGCTATTAAAGGCGGTGGATTAGCTCTTTGGAGAATTATCAGATGTAATCCTTTTTCTCATGGTGGATTTGATCCGGTTCCATAGTAACTGGAGGTTTTACATTGAGCGATTTATTTCTTACCGCTTACGGTGGATCTATCCTTGGACCTATTGCTAAGGTTTTAGGATGGATTATGGATAAGATTTATGTTTTTCTTGCTGGTTTAGGTGTTGAAAACATAGCTCTTACAATCCTTATTTTTACTATTCTTATTTATGTTTGTATGTTTCCTATTACATACAAACAGCAGAAGTTTGCTGTACTTACTCGTAAGATGCAGCCTGAGATGAAGGCTATTCAGGATAAGTACAAAGGTTCTAGAGACCAGGCTACTATGCAAAAGCAGCAGGAAGAGACACAGGCTTTATATGATAAGTACGGCATTTCACCTACTGGTAGCTGTGTTTACATGTTAATTCAGATGCCTATTCTTTTTGCACTTTATAGAGTTTTCTATAATGTACCTGCTTATATTGGTTCTGTTAAGAACATTTTTACAGAACTAGTTAATGGTATTGTAGCTACAGATGGTTTTGCTACTACAATGCAGACTATCTATGATGAATCTGGAATCAGATTACAGCAGGCTCCTGAATTTGCAAGTGCAGATACTGATGCAGTTTCAAACTTTATAATTGATGTTTTGTATAAGCTTCCTGCTTCAGGATGGGCAGAGGTTGCTGATAAGTTCCCTAGCTTATCTTCATCAATCGATTCTGTTGTTGCAAAGCTTGAGCAGATTAACTATTTATTCATTTTAAATATTTCTGATACACCTCTTAACCTTGTTAAGACTGGTTGGGCTGGAAAGAATTTTGGTTTAATCATTGCAGCTTTAATGGTTCCACTTCTTTCATATCTTTCACAGCTTGCTACAATCAAGCTTATGCCTACAAATACTGAGGGACAATCAGATCAGATGGCACAGCAGATGAAGACAATGAATCTTATGATGCCTTTAATGTCACTTTTCATTGGTTTCACTGTTCCTGTTGGTCTTGTATTTTATTGGATTGTCGGTGGTGTAGTTCGTATTACACAGCAGTACTTCTTAAATAAACATTTTGAGAAGATTGATCTTGAAAGTATTATTGAAAAAAATAAGGATAAAGCTGCTGCTAAGGCTGAAAAGCGTGGTATTCGTCAGGCTCAGATTTACGAAGCAGCTCGCATGTCTACAAAGTCTTCTTCTATGGCTGACAAGGCAAACCTTGTAAAAAATAATGAAGAAGCACTTAATGCAGCTAACGAATTAAGATCAAAAGCTAATTCTAATTCACTTGCTGCAAAAGCAAATCTTGTAAAAGATTTCAATGAACAAAATAATAAGTAAGGGGGCAATAATCTTGGAATTCAAAGAATTTACAGGTAAAACTGTTGATGATGCACTTACTAATGCTACTGTTAGTTTAGGTGTTACATCTGATCAGATTAAATATGAAGTAGTTGAAGAGGGAAGTACAGGTTTCCTTGGTATTGGTTCAAAGGATGCAATTATTAAAGTTGTTATTTCTGCAGATGAAGATCCAAAGGAAGTTGCTAAGGAATTTCTTGATGGAGTTTTCGAAGCAATGCAGCTTGAAGTTAATATTTCAATGTCATTTGATGAAGAAGATAAAACTCTTTCAATTGATTTAGCTGGTCCAGAGATGGGTGTTTTAATTGGAAAGCGTGGACAGACACTTGATTCACTTCAGTATCTTACAAACCTTGCAGTTAATCGTTCATCAGAAAATTATACTAGAGTTAAAATCGATACAGAAGATTATAGACGTCGTAGAAAAGAAACTCTTGAAAATCTTGCAAGAAATATGGCAAGCAAAGTTAAGAGAACAAAGAAGTCTGTTACTCTTGAAGCTATGAATCCTTATGAGAGACGCATTATTCATTCTGCTCTTCAGAACGATAACAATGTTACTACTCATTCAGAGGGCGAAGAGCCATATCGTTATGTAGTTATTACTCTTAAGAAATAATTTTTGATTTTTTTAGGGTTAGTCTTTTTATTTGGACTAACCCTTCTCTTTGTTTTTAAAAGAATCTAGATAAATATCATTTTAAATAGTATTTTATAATTAAGTGTTATTTAAAATTATATTTATAATTTTTATGGAGGTTTGATTTGTACCAGTCAGATACTATTGCTGCTATCGCTACATCTATGAATAGTTCTGGAATAGGTATCATTCGTGTAAGTGGAGAAAATTCTATTTCTATCGTTGATACTATTTTTCGTGGTAAGAATAAATTAAAAGATTGCGATAGTCATACAATTCAATATGGTCATATTTATTCTGGTGATGAGATAGTAGATGAAGTACTTGTACTTATCATGAAAGCTCCTCGTAGTTATACTACTGAGGATGTTGTTGAAATAGATTGTCATGGTGGCGTTTTAGTTCTTAAAAAAGTTTTATCTCTTTTAGTTAAAGCTGGAGCTCGTATTGCTGAACCGGGTGAGTTTACAAAGAGAGCATTTCTTAATGGAAGAATAGATTTATCAGAAGCAGAATCTATTATGGATTTGATTTCTTCAAATTCAGAGCTTGCTATGAAAAATTCTATTAAGCAGCTTTCTGGTTCTTTAAATAAAATTATTGTTAGTCTACGCGATAAGATTTTATATGAAACTGCTTTTATTGAGTCTGCATTAGATGATCCAGAGCATTATGATTTAACAGGATATCCAGAACAACTTAAAGAAAAGGTTGAAGGGATTATTGATACTGTTGATGGATTAATAGATTCATTCAATTCTGGTCATATTTTAAAAGAGGGTATCAATACTCTTATTCTTGGAAAACCAAATGCAGGAAAATCTTCTTTGCTCAATACTTTATCAAGAAGAGAGAGAGCAATTGTTACAGATATTCCTGGTACCACACGTGATACTTTGGAAGAGCAGATTACTATCAATGGTGTTAGTTTAAATATTATTGATACAGCTGGTATTCGTGAGACAGATGATGTGGTAGAGAAAATTGGTGTTGATAAAGCTATCAATTCTATTGATGATGCAGATTTAATTTTATTTGTATTGGACTCTTCAAGACCTCTTGATGAAAATGATGAGTTCATTATCAATAAGATTTTGGATAAAAAAGTTATTATATTACTAAATAAATCTGACCTATCCACGATAATTAGCGAGGAAGAAATATACAATAAATACAACAAATGTGTTATTTCATTCTCGTCAGTAAGCCTTGATGGACTTAAGACACTTGAATCTACTATTACTGATATGTTCTTTAGTGGTGAGGTCCGCAGTGATGATACTTTATACATTACAAACTCTCGTCAGGCAGCTTGTCTTTCTAATGCAAAAAGTAGTTTGGAAAATGTACTTTCTAGTATCGATAATATGATGCCAGAAGATTTCTTTTCTATTGATTTGATGGATGCCTATAGTTATTTAGGTGAAATTACTGGTGAAACAATTGATGATGATTTAGCTAATAAAATTTTCTCAGAATTTTGTATGGGAAAATGATATTTCAAATCGAACAAAGTGAAGATTTGGAATATCAGGAGGGCTTTTGCCCGATTATAAGAAATAGAAGGAGTTATTTATGTCTGTAGTAGAAGAATCCTATGATGTAGTTGTTGTAGGTGCAGGTCATGCTGGTTGTGAAGCAGCTCTTGCATCTGCTCGAATGGGATTAAATACAATTTGTTTTACTGTTAGCATGGATTCAGTTGCTTTAATGCCATGCAACCCTAATATTGGTGGCAGTTCAAAGGGTCATCTTGTCAGAGAGTTGGATGCACTTGGTGGACAGATGGGTATCAATATTGATCATACTTTTATTCAATCAAAGATGCTCAATTCTTCTAAGGGACCTGCTGTTCATTCACTTAGAGCTCAGGCTGATAAAAGTGCTTATTCACTTCGAATGAGAAAGACAATGCAAGATACAGATAATCTTACACTTAGACAAGCTGAGGTTACCGAATTAATTATGGATGGTAAAAAGGTTGCAGGTGTTAAGACTTTATCTGGAGCAATTTATCATGCGAGAGCAGTAGTAATATGTACAGGTACATATCTTAGAGCTAGATGTTTATACGGAGATGTAATTGAACACACTGGCCCTAACGGTTTAAAGGCAGCTAACCATTTAACTCAATCATTATTGGATAATAATGTAGAAATGAACCGCTTTAAAACTGGTACTCCGGCAAGAGTTGATAGTCGTTCTATCGATTATTCTAAGATGGAAATCCAGCTTGGTGATAATCCTGTAGTGCCATTTTCATTTAGTACCAATAGAGAAGCTGTTCAGATTGAACAGGTTCCATGTTATCTTACTTATACTAATGAAAAGACTCATGAAATTATTAGAGCTAATCTTGATAGATCGCCAATGTATTCTGGTGTAATTGAAGGAACTGGTCCAAGATACTGTCCAAGTATAGAAGATAAGGTAGTTCGATTTGCTGATAAGAATAGACATCAATTATTTGTTGAGCCAGAGGGACTTAATACTAATGAGATGTATATTGGTGGTATGAGTTCATCAATGCCAGAGGATGTTCAGTATGCTATGTACCATACAGTTCCTGGTCTTGAAAATTGTAAAATTGTTCGTAATGCATATGCGATAGAGTATGATTGTATTAAAGCTACTCAGCTAAAAGCATCACTTGAGTTTAAGGATATTGATGGTCTTTTTGCTGCTGGTCAGTTTAATGGAAGTAGTGGGTACGAGGAGGCTGCAGCACAAGGATTAGTTGCTGGTATTAATGCAGCACTAAAATTACTTGGAAAAGACCCAATGATTCTTGATAGATCAAATTCATATATTGGCGTTCTTATAGATGACCTTGTTACAAAGGAAACTAAGGAACCATATCGTATGATGACATCAAGAGCAGAGTACAGACTACTACTTAGGCAAGATAATGCAGATTTACGCCTCTCTAAAATTGGTTACGAGGTAGGTTTATTACCTAAAAATCGTTATGATCATGTGGTAGAAAAAGAGCGTCAAATTGAAGAAGAGGTTGCTCGAGTTAAAGAAATCAATATTGGCGCTAGGAAAGAAGTACAATCACTTCTTGAATCATATGGAAGTATTCCTCTTTCAAATGGTATTAAGCTAGTTGATTTGATTAGACGACCAGAGCTTGATTACGACAAGCTTGCTCCGATTGATCCAGATAGACCAGAGCTATCTGATGAGGTAAGAGAGGAAGTTAATATTTACATCAAGTATGAAGGATATCTTACAAGACAGGCTAAGCAAGTTGCTCAGTTCAAAAAGCTAGAGTCAAAGATGATTCCTTCAGATATCGATTATGATGATGTATCTAGTTTACGAATTGAAGCTCGTCAAAAACTTACAAAACTTAGACCAGCTAACATTGGACAGGCATCAAGAATCTCTGGTGTAAGTCCTGCAGATATCTCAGTACTTTTAGTTTATTTGGAAACTTATAAGAGTAAAGAAAAATAATCGGTCTGTTTTAAGGGTACTTCTATATACTCTCAAAACAATACAAATTTTTATTATAGGAGATTTATGAGTAGAGATTATTCATACTTGAAGAATACAATTATTGATTGGAATCTTACTTTAGATGACAATCAAATTAATCAACTGGATTTATTCTATGAAATGTTGGTTGAAAAAAATAAGGTAATGAATCTTACTGCTATTACAGAGTTTGATGAAGTTATTATAAAGCATTTTGCAGATAGTTTATCTATAGGTAAAGTTATGCCATCAAACATTAATACTGTATGTGACCTTGGAACAGGAGCAGGTTTCCCAGGTATACCTATGGCTATAGCTTATCCTAATATTCAATTTACATTGATTGATTCTCTAAATAAAAGAATTAAATTTCTTCAAGAAGTAGTAGATGCATTAGGATTAAAAAATGTTACTCTTATTCATGCTAGAGCAGAAGAGGCTGGTAGAAATAAACTATACAGAGAAAAATTTGATTTAGTTGTTTCTAGAGCCGTTGCTAATATTAGTACTTTATCTGAGTATTGTTTACCATTAGTAAAACTTAATGGATATTTTATTAGTTTTAAATCAGGTGATATAAAAGAAGAGGTATCTTTATCTGGAAATGCTATTCAAAAATTAGGTGGAGCAATGGAAGAGCCAGTATATTTTTCTCTTCCTGATACTGATATTAGTAGATCATTTATTATTATTGATAAGAAAAAATATACACCTAAGGCTTATCCTAGAAAAGCTGGTACTCCTAGTAAGGAACCTTTAAAGTAATATTTTCACATGAAACATTAATATGGGGGATGGTTTATGGTAAATGACTTCCTAAAAAAATATCAGGAAGAACTTATTTCTGAAAAAATACAGCTAAAAGAAGATATGGATTTATTAGAAACTAAGATAAAAGAAGAAAAAAAGTTTCTTAATGTACTGGAAGAATCTAATGAATCTTATTTTGTTGAGTTTACTCCAAGAGATATTAATGCAAAAAATAATGAAAAGGCTGCAGAAATTCGTCAAATTCTTTCTGAATTAGAATCTCAAATGAGTAATAAAACAAAACAAATGAAGTTTTACGATAGTAGATTAGTAGAGATTAATGCCCTTATTAATAATACTGCAGTTATAAATCGACCATCTGATACTGATAATAAAGTTATAGTTGAAAATAATATTGATGATAATATTAAAAATCAGCTTAACTCAATTAAAGATATTATCGTTTTAGATCCTTATAGAGCAAAAATCGAACTGGAAAAATTAATTTCTAGTCTATAAAATAGT
>JAILNN010000011.1 GCA_024691565.1 Lachnospiraceae bacterium
ATATCATGTCAGATTTTTCACTTACCTTAGTGCTGCGTTTAAAGACAAGCAAAATTATCAATGACATGACTGTCCGCGCAATCTGTTGGTAATTGCAAAGATACAATTATTATTTTAATAACCAAACTTTTCGCTAAAAAAAGTTGCTAAAAACACTTTGACCATTTTGGCCTTGACCAATTTGACTAGCGATGGACGAGGTGAGATTGGAAGATGGAACAAAAAAAAGGCCCCGTTTCTCAACGAGCCCTTATGTAATTATTCTATTTAAACCTATAATAATAAATCTCGTTTCACAACGAAACCTTACTTCATATTCAAATTAATGAATATGATCTTACTAAAACCTGCTGCAAAGGTATAGCAATTATTTCAACTACACAAACTTTTTCATAAAAGACAAAATTTTTGCGAGAAAAGTTGCGAGATAAGATTTTACCACTTACATTTTACTACATTACACGATTATATGGATATCCATTTACATATGCTAAGATGCTGCCTGATACCATAATGAATAAGGTGAAGGGCGTACAAACCAAGCTGATATAGCTTCAGAAGGGGGTACAATGACGGAAAGGTGTTGAAGCCTTCCCTTTATTGTTTAAGTGTCTCTTGTGATATATGCTCCTAATGCAAATAGAGCAACCATACTGATTAGGACTAAGATGGTTTCCATAAATCCAAGTTGCTCACCATCAAATACCCCCATTGCAGCCAGAATAGCCCCCATAGCCAAAATGGTTAAACATCCACAGCCAACCTTTAGCCCCTTCCTTATTTCAAGTGTTTTTCTTGCTCTTTCCCCTGTGTCTACTAGGTCAATATTATTAAGATCCTCTAAACACTTCAAGAAAGTTGTGTTTGATACTTTTATTGGATGGTTTTTAGGTAGCCCACACTTAAAGAAGCATTCATAAGAAGAATGCTCTAGAAACCCTGGTGGAAGTATATATTTATCTTTGTAACTAATATGTATTTCCTTATATCTTTGCCAACCTGCTTTACCAATGTCACCAACAATTTCAATGACAAGAGCTATATAAGTATTACCCATATACAGCCATTCATAATCTTGGGGAAGTCCCAAGAGGTTTAAAAGAGTTTTAATTGACTTCTGGGTATAACTATCATCTGTGTCTCTGGAAAAGTATAACACACATATACCATCCCTTCCTGTTATCACATTAATACCTAGTGCAGAGTTCCAATCAAAACCATTGTATTCTTCTTGATATTCAGCATCACTTAACCCTTTCCAATGATTCCAATCTAATGATTCTCTCATATCAATATGAGGGTAAACCCAAATCCCTTTGGATCTATATAAATCGGCGTATTCTTTAAGATTTGTCATACTTGCTTATTATTTCACTTTCTAACATCAAAAAAGACTATTTGGGTGCTTTCTTAGGGAAAATACTAACTTATTGAAAGTCAGTGCTTTAATTCTTTGTAAAATTCTTACAGCGGAGAGAGAGGGATTCACTTAGCGGAAGGTGAGGGATTCACCATATATGCCCTTTTTTCAGTATTTCAAAGCATTTTCTGCAACCCCTGCTACTTGGGTAGTCGCAAAATCTAACATCATTGTTGTGGGTGCAAAGATAGACTTATTTTCTGGAACTTACAAGGATTCCTCTAAATATTTTTAATATATCTTTCATTACAATTCTTTCCTTTATCAAATTCAACTTGCAGCACCAACAGGCGATAACTAATAAGATATGCACGGAAGAGCGTGATACTGAAGTTCTTCAATCTCTGACTTGAGGTCCTGAGAAACCTTGCAAAAAAAAATATAAAGATGACAGCCCACGCTATATACGTGAACCATTGTCGCTCCATCTTGTTTTGCTATTTGAAATTTCTCAGGTTTCAAGTCACAAGATAGAAGCACAACGCTTCATTTTCCAATAAGTTTGGGAGTTAGTTCACACAAACTCCGCCGCAAATATAAGAACTATTTGAAAAAAACAAATTTATATTCAAATCAATATAAAGTGGTCAAAATCGACTACTTATAGCCATCGATATTGTGAGACAAAACTGTTATCTATATGCAAAAAAGGGCCCGTATCTCTACGAGCCACTTATATTAACTTTTGACAATAGTTCTTCGTTTCACAACGAAACCTTACTTCATATTCAAATTAATGAATATGATCTTACTAAACTTGCTGCAAAGGTATAGCAATAATTCCTATTACACAAACTTTTCACAAAAAAACTTGCAAAATACACTATTATAAGTTATCTTTGCAGTAATAAATAATTCTTAATTAATAATCGTCTCAAAAGAAACAAATATAAAATCAAAAAATTATAAACTATGAAGCAATTGGTTTTATCACTACTAATCGCAG
>JAILNN010000034.1 GCA_024691565.1 Lachnospiraceae bacterium
TTACCTCCGGAAGCATTGACTTTGGAATTCCAAAGTAATCCAAAAGCTTCTCGTCCCACTCAAGCGTCTTTATGTTAAAAAGCATGGTTCTCGATGCATTTGTATAATCCGTTGCATGAACTTTTCCTTCTGTAAGCTTCCAAATAAGCCATGTATCAACTGTTCCAAAGAGAAGTTCACCCTTCTCTGCCTTCTCTCTGGCACCCTCAACATTCTCAAGAATCCACTCGATTTTGGTCGCACTAAAATAAGGATCTGCAATAAGGCCTGTGTTTTCGCGGATGTAATCTTCCATTCCATCCTTCTTAACCTCATCAATTCTCTTTGCTGTCCTTCTACACTGCCAAACAATCGCGTGATAAATTGGCTCACCTGTGTTTTTATCCCAAACAATCGTGGTTTCACGCTGATTTGTAATTCCAATCGCTGCAATATTTTCAACCCCAACACTTGCAACACATTGTCTAATAACCTCTAATTCAGAGTTCCATATATCCTCAGCTCTCTGCTCAACCCATCCATTTTCCGGATAAATCTGCTCAAATTCCTTTTGATTAGAAACAATAATCTCCGCATCCTTATTGAAAATAATCGCTCTAGAACTAGTCGTTCCCTGATCAACTGACAAAATATACTTCTTCTCGCCCATAGTTTACCGCCTCCAAAATCATATCTTTTTATATCCAGTCAAATTTCCAAAAACCAGGCAATTGACAAACCCATAAAATCTTAAAAATCACATCTTTCTATATCTACTCAAAATCCACTTTCCAGTTGTCGACAAATCCGAATTCTTAAATCCACCTGTCTTTGTGCAAGATGGCTTAAGGAGCGAGGCCGCCTCATCCTTATTGCAGAGACTCCAGGCCATACATGACAAGTTATTCTTCTTAATAAACTTAAACCACTCACTTGCAGATGCCTTATCCAAACTTCCATTTCCAGATGCATCACAGATGCTATACTCACTAATGAAAATCGGAAGCCCATTGTTAAGCGCGGTCTGCGCCTTGTTTCTCAAATCATCCTTATGTGTCGCTGCATAAAAATGAAGCGCATACATAATATTTTTATATCCCTTAAGTGGGCTGTTTGAAACCACATCAACATCCTGACTCCATGTCGGTGTACCAACAATAATCACAGCCTTTTTATCATTCTTCCTGATAACCTTAATCATCTTATTTGCATAAGGTTTAATATCATTATCCCAGGTAACATTTCCATTTGGCTCATTACAAATCTCATAAATCACGTTAGACTGCTTTTTATATGCCTTGCTCATTTCCTTAAAAAATGCCTTCGCACGCCTAATATTATCAGCAGTATTTGGATTTCCGTCGCTTAGAATATGCCAATCAATGATCACATACATTCCAAGCTCAGTCGCATATTTCACGCCTTCCTTAACCTTTGCATGAAGACTTTTAGTATACCCTGCATCAGTAGCGCTATACATCGCAAGTCGAATTGTGTTCACCTTATAGCGCTTCTTTAAAGACTTAAAGGCACTCTTATTCACATACTCCGGAAACCACGCAATACCGTGTGTACTAACACCCTTAAGTCGATATTTCCTCCCCTTCTTATCAACAAGGCTTGTCTCCTTAACAGAAAGTCTTCCGTGCTGTCTCACAGGGTTTGCTCCATCAGGCACAACTGAATTACCGCCGGTTGAATTGCCGGCGGATGCGCTTGTATCACTTGATTTACTTGAATCTCCAGAGCTCGAATCACTAGAACTCGATGTGCTTGAACCTTCAGTTACCTCTCCAGTTTTCTGTCCTCCAAGACCACTCACCTTAACGCTTGCAGAACCCGAATCTGCTTGAACATCGAGAACAGTCTCCTCAGGCGAAAACTCCTTACTGCAATCAATAATAAAACCAAAATCAATGCTCTGCCCAGCCTGAATTTCCTTATTATAATCCATCGAAGTAATTGTAAGAGTACTTCCCTTTATATCATAATTTCCATTCCAACCAGACTCGATTTTAGAGCCCTCCTCAACAGTAATTGTGAGTGTCCAATCCTTAGTCGCACTATCTGTATAATTATAAATCTTGCCATCAATCTGAGTAGCCTTCAAATCACCAGAATCCCAGCTATTAGAAATGGTATATGCAACATCATAGGAAGCAGAGCCTTCCGCACCCTCCTTCATCGATTCACTTGAATCAGATGCAACCTTATCAGCACCATCAGAGCTAACGCTCGAATCAGAATCACTAGATTTATCATCTGATGACGCCTTATCCGAAGAACTCTTCTCAGTTGCACTCTTCTCAGTTGCCTGTGCAGTGCTGCTTGTACTTTCACTTCCCTTATTTCCAAACTGCTTACCAAGGAAGAAAGCGCCACCTCCAACAATTAAAATTGCAACAATGAAACATATAAAAATCTTCGTATTCTTCATAAATTACCCCTTAACTAAAGTTATAATCACTATTTACTATACTTCCCAAACTAGTCCTATTACTATACTTCCCAAACTATCCCTATTTGCTCACTACTAATTCCAAACCGAATGATGAACCTCCGCTGTCGCTGGTGTAATCGCCCTAAACTTATATCCATGCTTCTTTCCATATTTTATGATGCGTGGCAAGGCCTTCAAAGTGTATGTCTTAGGCGCCGCATCATGCATAAGCACCACATTTTCCTGGTTCTTCCTAAGCCCAGCAATAACATTTCTGTAAACTGCATTCTCTGTATATGCAATTCCCGCATCTCCAGAAGACACATTCCAATCGAAATAATGATAGCCCCATTTATGAATCTTCTTCGTAATCTTCGTCATAACGCCCTTGCTGAAGCCACTCACGTGATTTGAACTTCCGCCAGGGAATCTAGAAACCGTACACCAAACGCCAAATTCCTTATAAAATAGTTTCTGAAGCTTATCCAAATTTTCATGATAAGTCTTCTTTGATTTATAAATCTCCCCATATGTATGTGAAAATCCATGAAGTGCTAATGAATGTCCCTCATTAATAACTCGCCTTGTAATATCGTAATCATAGCTCGCTGGCCTAAGTTCAAAGAAGGTCGCAGGAACATCTTCCTTCCTGAGAACATCCAAAATCTTAGGTGTAATATTCGAACTAGGACCATCGTCAAAGGTAAGATATATAATACTCTTCGCCTTCTTCTTTACACTAATCCTGCAAACATAGGTATGTCCCTTTTTAATTCCGATAATTCGAACATGTCCTTTTTTCTTCGTCGTAACATATCCTTTTTTACTGACTTTCGCAATCTTTTTATTCGAGCTCATCCACTTAAGCCCTCGAAGCTTATTACTAAATTGATACTTTAAATCTAGTTTCTCACCCTTCAGCATCACAAGCTTTGTGCACATCATACCGCCCTTTTTAACGGTAATCTTATATGTGAATATCTTTCCATCCGTTCCCTTCGCAAAAACCGCGGTTTTTCCAGGCTTCAAACCATAAACATTTCCCTTGTTGCTAATGAAAACAACCTTTTCATTCTTCGCCCAATACTTTCCACCGCCTTTAAGCTTTGGAACAGACATTCTCTCACCAACTCTGATAGCGCAGTCTGACGCTCTCTTAAGACGTCTTCTAAGCTTAGCCGTTCTAAGTCTAGCTCTTCTCTTCCAACCTGGAAGTTTAACTTCCGTACTAGCCGCAGTAACTGTCTGAGAATCAACTGAACTTGTATCACTGCTAGAAGAACTTCCTACTGCAGTTGTCTGTGCTCTACTACTCGAATGTGAGCTATTATCCTTCCCGCAGCCAGCCACACCAAAGGTCACAAGAATCACAACCATCATAAGTATGCTCTTATAAAACAATTCCTTTTCATAAATCCTAAAAGTTTTCATTTTCCTAAATTCCTATCCAAAATAATTTAAAACTACAATTTATTAACAGTTCCAATAAATATTGGAAGTCCTGTCTCCATATCTGCAATCGCATAAACAAAAGGCCTATCCAAATAAATCTGAATCATCTGCCTCTCAACAGGCATCGCTGATGTTACCTTCGCAATAATCGCTGTTACAGCCGCAGCCTTTGTTCCATTTTCATCCAACTCAATATATGTTTTATGGATAACATCATCAATCTTAACCTTATATGAATCAGCCTCCAACATATTTGAAAAATCAGCGCCGTCTGTAAATGCTTCTTTGATACCTAATGTTTGAAGTGTATCCTTAAGTGATGTATCATAATCATACTTAAACTTTGGAAGCTTGATATATACATCCTTATCGGTCTTTTTCTCAGTAATTGCTTTGATTAAATCCTCTCCCTTTAAGGAATTAACAAAGTCCACTGTACTTGTTCCTTCCGGCGGAAGGATTCCAACGAACGCATATTTACTGTCACTATAATACTTAACAAATCCATATGCATTATTCACTTCAATATAGGTACTTTCCTTCTTGCTCATCATCTCAACTGTCGATTCCGAACCATCGGCATTTGTAAACTTACCATTCTTGTCGGTCTCAGCACTTGTAAACTGATCCGCCCATTTTCCTTCGAACGCCACTGCATTAATAAGATACATCATGTCGTCAGGACTGATTGCATCTAAAATCTTATCAATCATCTCATTGGTATTTGTCTTAACCCAGGAATTAACCTTATCAATCGTAGAATTGTCAAATGGCTCTTTATAAACCTCAGCGTTAAAATAATCTTTATTTGTCTTTATGAAATCATCCTTAACCTTTAATGTATCAGTGTTTTTAATCCAAATCGAATCCGCAACATGAAGCGATAAAACCTCAGAACTTGTAATTCTCTTATTAAAATTACTTAGGTCCTTAGAAAAATCTGTAACACTTCTACCCGGTGACATAACATTAGTAAATTCAGCAAGAGTATTGTTCGCCGCTCCATTTTCAGCCATCGCAAGAGCCGTAATAATGCTGTCTGGCGAAATCAAAACATTCTTATCTGTACCCTCTTTTTTAACTACATCTTTGAGCATTTCAATAGAGAAATTTGCTGTCTGAGTATTAAAATCAGCTAACGTCTTTTCGATAGTATCATCCTGTGTCTTTTTGTTTTCATCACTATCTTCACCCTCAGAATATGTACTCTTAAATATGTAATCTAATTCCTTGAAATTTCCGAGCTTAAATTTCTTCTTGAATTTCTTATCATATTTCTTTATGACCTTCTTAAGGCTCTTCTTAGTTCCAGTTGCCTTAGCACTATAAACTTCCTTAAGAGCGCTTGCTTTTGTCTTGTAAATAACTGCCTTTTCACTTGAAACAGTATCTCTAATACAGATTAAAAACTTCCCATCCTTCTTAATTCGAACCGGATAATCATTATCCATATTAGCCACATAAAGCACCTTGTTTTTTATGTAACAAATCGTAGATTCACTACTTAAGTAATAAGCTCTCGCAGTATATTTCTTATTTCCAAGTTTTAGTTTAAAAGTCGCATTTGATAAAGTAGTCTGAAGGCTCCCCGAATTACTCTTAATCTCATCCTCATAATCATCAAATGAACTATAATCCTTTTTTTCAAATTTAATCTGTTTTGCATCAGCATTTAAACTACTAAATAAAAAACCAAACACTAAAACAAAAGTAAATATACAAAAGGACACTCCCTTACGAATAGTACTCTTCATTATATCCATCCAATCGCCTCCTAAAATCAAATTCCAACGTTAAAATTGCGCATACCTATGTGTATTATACCTTATATCCACAGCCTAATACAATAGATTTATTTCAAAACCCTAGCCAAATACTTGAGATTATTCTCAGGTTGATGTATTATATTTATATAAAATTTACGGAGGAAACATAGATAAATGGACAGTTTTCTAGGTATGAACATAAAGAAATTAAGAATTGAAAAAGGGTTATCACAACAACAAATTGCAAATAAATTAAACGTAGACCGCTCAACCTATGCAGGTTGGGAAACAGGACGAAGAATGCCTGATACGGCAATGATTTTCAAAATTTCAGATTTATTTAATGTGGATGTATCTTATCTTTTGCAAGCCGCAAAAGATCCAACTAAAAGACCAAATATAATTATGGTCGATGATGAAAAAATCGTACTTACTGGTGAAATTCCAGTTATTAAAAATATCCTTCCCAATTTACCAATATATGGCTTTACTAAACCATCAGCGGCATTAGAATTTGCGCAAAACAATACAGTTTCACTTGCCTTCCTTGATATCGAAATGGGCCAGACCTCGGGAATAGAACTATGTAAAAAACTCCTAAAAATAAATCCTAAAACAAATGTAATATTTCTAACTGCCTATGCTGAATATTCGTTTGATGCGTGGAGTACTGGTGCCTGCGGATTCATCCTAAAACCAATATCAGAAAACACTCTTAGGGAACAACTTTCAAGATTGCGATATCCATTTATTGGAGGTGAAGATTAGTGGATAATTGGTTCGATTATATTAACTTTGGTTTCTCAATAGGCGGCCTAATTATCGCGGTATTAGGCCTAATTACAAGTTTCACAACTACCTATATGGAGAATAAAATTCGTAATTATTTTAAACTGTTTTTTACTATCCTTAGTATTTATTTGCTCTCAAATATATTAGAACAACTTTCTTTATATGGCTCTGTTATTTCTTCTCCAACTATATCAAGGATATTCTTGTTTTTAGAGTCCTACTCTGCAACATTTCTTATGATTTGGATTACTAACTATCTTTTAGATAGTTCTGGTAAAGCAGCAAAAAAATCTTGTATATTTATTTTAGCATTATTATTAATCCTTATCTATACAGTTTTACTTATATTTGCACAGTTCAATGATTATATTTACTATATATCTAAAGACAATGTTTACCATAGAGGAGAGTATTATCCTATTCTTTTAATCCCGCCTGCCCTTCTGATGGCACTAAATATTTTTACACTTATTCGCCACAGAAATTCACTAAAGAAGAAAAATAGAGTGGCTATGTCCCTTTATCTTATCATACCTCTTGTTTGTATGATTATTCAGATGTTTATTTATGGTTTACTTCTTATTGCCATTGGAACATCCGTTGCATCATTTGCCCTATTTCTATATATCCTAAACGAACAAATGGAGCTTTATGTTAAACAAAGAGAGGAAATTGCACAAGCAAAACAAAGCATTATTATGCTTCAAATGCGACCTCACTTTATCTACAACACAATGACAAGCATATACTACCTTTGTGAAAACAATCCTCAAAAGGCAATGTCAACAATTAACGATTTCACAACCTATTTAAGAAGAAATTTCTCGGCAATGTCTAGCACTGATACAATACCTTTCAAGGAAGAATTAGAGCATGTTAAGGCATATCTTTCTGTTGAACAAAGTCGATTTGAAGATAGTCTCTCTGTCGAATTTGATACTCCTGAGATAGACTTTAGAATTCCATCTCTTACATTACAGCCAATTGTAGAAAATTCAGTAAAATATGGTGTTGATCCGGAATTAGATCCACTTCTAATAAAGATAAGCACAGAAAAAACAAAGGATGGATACTTTATAACCGTTTTAGATAGTGGTCCTGGAATCGATGAAGATAATCCAATTCCTGACGATAACAGAGAACCACATATTGCACTAAATAACATAAGAGAGCGCTTGTCAATCATGTGCAACGGGACAATCACCCTAAAACAGCGAAAAGAAGGTGGAACTGAAGCAGTAATCTTTATTCCATTTAAGTAATTCTTGAAAAAAAGAGAAGCCACCTTTTTCAAGGTGGCTTCTCTAAATAAAAAGGATTTGCAAACTACCTATAGATGCTTTCAAATTTAAATCAGTCTGTAAAATCCATACCTTTTGATATTTAAGAATGCGCTATCAACGCATTCTTAAATATCAATAATACCTTTCCCAGTATTGTTTTACATAGATATTTTAGCAAAACAAGGTTCAAAATCAACCCGCTGTGTCAGATTGTCACAATAAAAAAGCCTAATTTGAGACTACTCCCAAATCAGGTCATTTTTATTTTTTCATATTCATTTTTTATTTGAAGACCGTTAAAACCTAAGCTAATGCTTTACTAACAATCTCTATGAGTTTATCATTGTCAAATGGCTTAGAAATG
>JAILNN010000045.1 GCA_024691565.1 Lachnospiraceae bacterium
TATTGGAGCGAGTGAACGGAATCGAACCGTCATCATTAGCTTGGAAGGCTAAGGTTCTACCATTAAACTACACTCGCATGGTCGGGAAAACAGGATTCGAACCTGCGACATCTTGGTCCCAAACCAAGCGCTCTACCAAGCTGAGCTATTTCCCGATGCATCTTAATTGACGCTCGTTTATTATAGCACAATGAAATTTATTATGCAACACCTTTTTTTAACTTTTTTGCATGAAAAAGCCTCCATTTTTAATGGAGGCATATTTATTAAATATTATGAATTTTAATTGTATCTGTTACTGCATCACCAACTGATGAGGCACCAGTGATAATAACACGATCTCCCTTTTTAACAAGACCTGTTTTAATTGCAGTATCAATCGCATATAAGAATAATTCATCTGTTGAATTTTTCTTTTCTGCATATACTGGATAGCAATTCCATACTAAATTTAATTGTCTACATGCTTTTTCATTAACTGTGATAGCAATTACTGGACAATTAGGTCTAAAAGCTGCAATCTTTAATGCAGTTTGACCATGGTTAGTAACACAAATAATTGCTTTAGCATTTACTTGATATGATGCATTTACTGCTGCATTACAAATCGCAGATAAGAAATCACTACCTAATTCTAGATCATTTGTGAAATATTTTTCTCTATAATCAATATTAGATTCTGTATAATCTGCTATATCTCTCATCGCTTGAACTGATTGAAGCGGATATAAGCCTGCTGCAGATTCACCTGATAGCATAATTGCAGTTGTACCATCATAAATTGCATTGGCAACATCTGATACCTCAGCTCTAGTAGGTCTTGGATTTTGTTGCATAGAATCTAGCATTTGAGTTGCTGTTACAACAATCTTACCAGCCCTATAGCATTTTTCAATTAATTCCTTTTGAATTTTTGGAAGCTTTTTAAATGATACCTCAACACCCATATCACCTCTTGCAACCATAATACCATCTGATACTGCAATAATTTCATCCATTTTAGCAATACCTTCAGTATTTTCAATCTTAGAAATAATTTTAATTTTTCCTGATTGATCATATTCCTCAACTAGCTTTTTAATAGCTAAAACATCCTCTGGTCTTCTTACAAATGATGCAGCAATAAAATCAACACAGTTCTCACAGCCAAAAATGATATCTTCCTTATCTGCTTCTGATACATAAGGCATATCAATAATTACATTAGGAATGTTGATTGATTTTCTATTAGATAGTTTACAATCATTTAAAACCTTAGTTACAACATTTTTACCATCAATCTTTGTTACCTCAAATGAAGCATTACCATCATCAGCTAAGATAATAACACCCTTAGTAACATATAAAGCAAGATTTGGATAAGATAAACCAACAATAGATTCATCTCCAACTAAATCTGGATTATTAGAGAAAGTAAATTCTTGTCCTTTCTTTAATAATACCTTACCATCCTTAAATGTTCTAAGTCTAATTTCTGGTCCCTTTGTATCAAGTAAAATTGGAAGAGGAATTCCTAATTCTTCTCTTATTTTCTTAACACGATTAATTCTTACAAGCTGTTCCTCATGAGTACCATGAGAAAAATTAAGTCTAGCACAATCTAATCCATTTTGAATCATTTCTCTCAATAACTTTTCATCGTCGCATGCTGGACCCAATGTACAAATAATTTTTGTTTTACGCAAGATAATCACCCCTTATTTGTATTTTAGCAAAAATGTATAAAAAAAAGAAGAACTATAAAACAAAAAAAGTATCATTTTCATGATACTTGTCTTTTTAGAAATGGTGCCGAAAAAAGGAATCGAACCCTCAACCTACTGATTACAAGTCAGTTGCTCTACCAATTGCGCTATTTCGGCATCTATATTTAATAAATGGTGGAGGACAACGGGCTCGAACCGCTGACCCTCTGCTTGTAAGGCAGATGCTCTCCCAACTGAGCTAGTCCTCCAAATCTCAAAGAGAATAGCCCGGCAACTTCCTACTCTCGCACGATCAAACGTACTACCATCAGCGTAAAAGTGCTTAACTTCTGTGTTCGGGATGGGAACAGGTGTGTCCACTTTGCCATCGTCACCAGACTTTTTTCTTTGAAA
>JAILNN010000062.1 GCA_024691565.1 Lachnospiraceae bacterium
TATCAAAAGCATCCTCACCAGAACCTCCCGGCTCCGAATTCCCCTTTCCAGATACTTCAATTATCTTCTCGCTTGGAACCATCTTCTTTACAGTATCTTCAAGAATCTTCACATCCAATGGCTTTGTAAGATAATCATCAAATCCTTCGTTGATATACATCTGTCTGCTTCCTGCGATTGCATTTGCAGTAAGAACCACCGCTTTCGTATCCTTGTTTAGTGAATCTGCCGATTCCTTAATTATGTGAAGGGTTTCAATACCATCTGGTTCTGGCATCATATGGTCCATTAAAATAAGGTCATATTTTTTCTCCTTGCAAAGCTCTATTGCTCTCGTACCCGACGAACAAATATCAGGAATAATTTCATTTTGCTTTAGGAAGAGCTTCACAATTTTAAGGTTCGACTGGTTATCATCAACGACGAGAACCAAGGCATCTGGTGCTGTAAAGCTAGATGCGCTTGTGGTAATCATTTGGACATGTCTGTTCTTCATAAAGTCCTTATTAAGTGCTTCCTTGTTTCCATATTTCACAGGAAATTTAACCCAAAACTTTGAGCCTACTCCATATTCACTTTCAACTCCAAGTTCACCATTCATTGACTTCACTATGCTTTTAACAATAGCAAGTCCAAGTCCAGTTCCCTCAATGCTTATGTTCGACTTAACATCGGCTCTCGAAAATGCCTCAAATAGGTGTTCCTGATCTTCCTTACGAATTCCCCTTCCAGTGTCCTCAACCATCAAACTAAGTTCATAGCCATCTTCCGTATAATGTCCACCAACTCTAAGTTTTATTGTGCCATCGTCCGTATATTTAACGGCATTATTCATAAGATTAACAAGAACCTGTCTAATTCTAAATTCATCACTAATTATCTCGTTTGGAACTTCATCAACGATTTCAGTCTTAAGGTCGAGTTTCTTCTCTTCCGCTCTTTCACCTATAAGAGAAATTATGTCATATAGCATGTCTGACATAAGAAATTCAGACTCTTTAATTTCCAATTTTCCAGATTCAATCTTTGTAAAATCAAGGACATCATTAACAAGCATAAGAAGCATCTTTCCAGAACTCTTAATGCTCCTTGAATACTCCTCAATTTCTTTATCGCTGTTTTCCCTGAGTATCATCTCATTCATGCCTAAAATTGCATTAATAGGCGTTCTAATTTCATGAGACATACTCGCAAGGAACTTTGTTTTTGCTTCTGAAATATCGATTGCACGCTGCTTCTCCATATTGATTTTTCTAAGGTCATGAACCTGCTGAACAACAATAAACGTAAGCAAGAATGCGAGTCCAACAACAATAAGCACAGTATGTCTAATGAAAAGTATTTCAAAAATTACATTTATTAACTCAATAAGACATCCAATGAGGAAGCCTAAAAATCCAATGAATGTGTAATAATAGGAAACTGTATTTCCGCGAATTGCATCAACAATAAGGATGGCAATACCAGACACAGCTAAGAAAACAAGCACTGAGTTTGCTAGATTTAGTGCATTATAAATAGGCAATATTCCTGTAAAATGAAGAATAGGCCAAACCACCGCATTTGCTATCGATACTAATAAAACAAATGACATGCTCTTCTTATATCTGCCCCTCTGAATACTGAAAAGATAGACCGCGAGACCTAGCGGAATCATCAAACAATACATAAAACTAAGAAGGCCATTTACATGGTTCACTTTGAAAATAAATGGGAATAAAAATGAATCTGTAACAATCCATGCAGCAATACAAAGAATACCAAGTGCACCATACATCATATCTATTCTTTGCTTCATAATCACTCTTAGAACAATGCTAACAACGAATGAAACAAACGAAAAAATCATCACAATAAAAGAAAGTACGAATGAAATTCCATCTGATTTTAATAAGTGACTAACCGCTCCAGAACGCGTGCTAATAAAGACCTCTGGAACTGCTCTGTCGTAATCCAAAAGAGTTTTTCTCTCAATAACGATTTCAGTTCCCGAATCCGAAGCTTTAAGTGGAACTGCCATCAAAAATCTTTTCATTGAACCGCCTGGCAAATTGATATCTCTGTCATCATCAAAATCTTTTCTAAACTCCCCATTCACATAAACCACAGCATCTCTACGGGTATCAAAATAAAGATACTCGCTACTTTTTATGTTATCTGGAAGTGTCGAAGTAATTACCTGATCACCATTTTCTTTATCGGTAACAGTCCACTCTGTAACATACTGAACTGGCTCATCTTTTATAGGATCACCCCTATTTATTAATCCATAATAAAGAAAGACAAAGGCATTAAAGGCAATCAAAATGAACAGTAATATTTTTACTGCGTCAATACTAATCTCATATAATCCTCGTTTTTTATCCGTATTCATAACTGTCTCCCTTTCTCCACTGGAGCTCTAATTCTTTTTCATTTTCACACAAAACGATGAATATTTATAATTTCATCGGTTTCATCCCGTACCATATAAGTCACATACCGCATGAATCACATACCACATGAATCACATCCCGCACCATATAAGTTACATACCACACGAGGCACATCCCATACCATATTAATTACATCCCATATCCTTTTTCAAGCCATGCAGACTTTTCTTCAATCCCCTTATTTGACGCATACCATGGACTTGGAAGTTTCCCAGAAAATTCTGATTCTCCACAAAGCATCTTCACAATTCCCTGTCCCTCAGAGCCAGGTAAGTAGCACATAACTGTTGCATCCCATGAATCCATATATTTCTCAACAAAAACATTTCGTCCTGCTATAACGAGTGTCACGACTGGTTTTCCATATGAATTAGCTTTCTTTATGGCTGCTTTATTTCCATCCAACCCCAAAGGACCGCATAAATCAATGTTTTCAGTATCTCCATACCATTCCGCATAAGCTCCCTCACCTACCGCGAGAATGATTACATCAGCCTTGGCAGCATCCTTCTTTTTAGTATAAACAGTTATTCCATACTCCTCTGCAACCTCTTTAAATCCTTCAGCAATCGAAGTAACTCCCGGTACTTCTAGCTCAGGACTTCCGAGCCACTTAAGTGTCCAGCCTCCACATTGAGCAACTTCATCATCAACTGCAGGTCCCATAATATAGACACTTGTGCCCTCCTTTAATGGTAAGACATCGCCATCATTTTTTAGGAGAACCAAACTCTCCTTAACTGCCTTTTCAGCAAGGGCTCTATACTCATCGCTTCCAGGCTCAGACTGTTTTGTTTCAATATTTTCACATAAAGGATCTTCAAACACACCGAGATCCAACTTGACCTGTATTATTCTCTGAACAGCATCATCAATTCGTTCTTCGGAAATATCTCCCTTATTAACAGCATCTACCAAAATATCAAATGCCTCGCTAAATCTATCAGGCTCCATAAGCATATCAATACCAGCATTTACACATGTAACAATCTGATCATAATATGTTTTTGGAGAAGTGTTTTGAATTGAATTCCAATCACTAATTACAAATCCTTCAAAACCTAAATCGTTCTTCAAAATATCAATATACTTTTTATTCTCATGCATTTTGACACCGTTTAGCGAAGAGTGAGTAATCATAATTGACTTAACACCAGCATCGATTTGCGCTTTATA
>JAILNN010000129.1 GCA_024691565.1 Lachnospiraceae bacterium
ATGATCCTAAGGAAAAATTTTATTATAAAATTAGTTTTAATAAGAAAAATAATAAAATTAAATTAGATTCATGGCAGAAATATATATCCACAGCAAACAATAAGTTAAAAATTATTGGATCTTCAGGATGGATATCTTTAAAAGAATTAAGAGAAGAAGGTTTCTATTTTGATATGGTTACCAAAGTTAAAACAAAAAAGGGATATACAAAGTGGGTTATTTATAGTGGAGTAGAATATTTACGACCAAAGTTTAAAGATATTATAAATTATTTTGAATCTGATCATTATTATTTAGAAGATGTTAGAAAAAAATGGATAGCAGATAAGCATACATGTTGTAGGTTTAGTTTTGAATCTCTTGTTGGAATAGAGGTTTATTTAATGGATGATTGTAACGTATCATTTAAGAAATTGCTTGTATAAATACTCAAGGAACATCTTATACACTAGATAATGATAAGGAACAAATAAGCAGCTTTTAGATGATGGACTTATTACACAGGAAGATTTTGATAAGAAAAAAAGCGAATTATTAAACAGGTAAGATAATATAATTTTAGAAAAAATATCACGAGCGCCAGTGCAAAATACTGGCGCTTTTGCTTTATTTATTATAATAAATGTAAAAATAAATTTTTGGAGAATAATGATATATGATAAAAAAATAAAAAAATTTAAGCAGGCTGGTGATATGATTTTTACAAAATAAAAAATTTTAGGAGGTTTAAAATGAGTAATAAGAAAAAGGGGTTTAAGATAGCAAATGTTATAATCTATGCAATTTGCGCAGTAGCAATGTTTATTCCAAATATGTTTTCTTTAAGAATTTATGAAGCGGAAATGGGTACCTTTAGTCCTGTTTTTTCTTTAAAGAGAGCGGAGCTTATTAGTGCAGAGTCATTTACCAATACTTCTCATTATACATTTGGAGATATTAGTAGTTTCAGGAGCATGACTAATTTTTTTGTTTTCTTTTTACTTATATGTTTTATAGGAAGTGCAGTGCTTTATTTTATTAGCATGAATAAGGAAAATATTAGTAAGTTATGTGCAGGATTGTCAGCTGTTGCATTAGTAATGTTTTTTATATTCCAGTATAATGTATCAACAGCTTTAGATGGCAGAGGAGATCCTAGTGAATACGATTTTCACTGTGATTTTGAAAATGCAATAGGAGTATATTTAGTAATAATATTGTTGCTTGTGGCATTAGTTTTTGGATGTATCATAGCCTTTTCAAAGGATTCCGTTCCTATTAATCAGAGTTCTACATCAGAAGGCATGAATTATAATCAATCAGGAAATATTTTAAGTAATGGTAATGAAGCTGATGTACCAGCTGAGCTTAGAAAATATAAGCAGCTTTTGGATGATGGACTTATTACACAGGAAGATTTTGATAAGAAAAAAAGTGAATTATTAATCAGGTAAGATAATATAATTACATAAAAAAATATCACGAGCGCCAGTGCAAAATACTGGCGCTTTTGCTTTTTTCAAGTATAGCAAATGTAAAAATAAATTTTTGAAGAATAATGATATATGATAAAAAAAATAAAAAAATTTAAGCAGGCCGGTGATATTATTTTTTTATAGTTAAGAACGTAAATGTTTAATATATGAAAATCAATAACAAAGGGGGGTCGTAAATATGTTGATGAAAACCAAAAAAATATTAAGTATGTTGCTTGTTTTTTCGATGTTGTTTGGCTTAACAGCCTGTGGCGGTAAAAGTAATACAGAAGAAAAGGTTAAAAAGGATGTTAATATTCTAATAACCAACAAGGATGCAGATGGAATTAATTCATATTTAACTGAAAATGCAGAAGAAAAAGAATCAGTTGTAACGACTTTAAAACAGCAGATTGATTCTGAATATACAAAGTATGTAAATGAAGAAACTACAGAAGAACAGTATAAGGAATTTACACATTTTGTAGCTAATGTAGATGCTGTAAAGAGTTATTATTACGAAGTAAATAAGAATTATAGTTCCATAAGATCATCCAAAATGTCATATAAGAGTGGAATTGAAGCTTTAAATAAAAAGGACTATGAAAGTGCTATTACATACTTATCTAAAGTTTCAAAAGAAGATACAAAGAATTATACAGATGCACAGAACAAACTCACATCTGCAAAGAAAATATTTGTTAAAAGATGTAAAGCTGCAGCAGTAAGATATGCCAAGAAAAGAAATTATGCAGCTGCAGTTAGGAAATTAAATCAAGTAAAAAAATATGACAAGAGTGTAAATAAGCTTCTAAACAGATATAGAAAAAGGGGAGTAAAACGAATATTAAAGGATGCTAAGAAAGCTGCTAAGAAGAGACAATATTCAAAGGCTGAAGCTTATACAAGGAAAGCTATAAGTAGATTTGGAAACTCACCTGGTTTAAGAAAAGTATTAAAAAGATATAGGAAAAATGGTAGAAAATACCTTCTTAATCTTGCTAAGGGATGTGCAGCCAGAGGTGATTATACAAAGGCTATTAGTTACTTAAATAAGCTTGGTAAAAAATATGGCAGTACACCAAAATTAAGAAAGATGAAAAAGCGCTATAGAAAGCTTAGG
>JAILNN010000132.1 GCA_024691565.1 Lachnospiraceae bacterium
TTATCAGCTGAAGGAAGAACATTTATAAGCTCAGAAACTTCATTCTCAGGTGTATCAATAATTTTTACTTCCACGCAAGCAGCATCTGTATTAGAATAGTTTTCACTACCAACTACCTTATACCAGACATAATAGGTTCCGGCAGTGGTGGCGGTAGGGATGGATGTGGTATAAAGTGATTCATCGGGTGCATTATTCTCTGTTGTTACTGCATAGTACATAGTTCCGCCGACAACACTTCCTGCATTAACAAGCGGCTGAGCGGAACTGTTGAATACAAGATTTTCATTTGCCGTTGGTGCAGTAATATCTGATGCAACAATATCTGCCATGTTCACCTTTATCTTTACATTGCAGGATACCGTTTCATAATTCTCCGTATCTGTCGGAGTAAATAACACTTTATATTCTGTACTATTGCTGTCTGATACTGCCGGCTCTGTTGTTCCCTTTTCCCATGAAAAATGTCCTGCGACAACTTTTTCTTCATTCTTTGCAATACCACCTGTCAGTCTGCTTTCTGAAAGATTTTGTCCATAGGTGATTTCTGATGCGACAGGCAGTTCTGATATCACAGGTGTTGCCTTTCCGACCGTAAAGCTAAATTCATCCGATGCACTTACACCACCGCTATTGACTACAGTAATTTTCGCACTATAAGTTCCCACAGGAAGATCTGATTTTGGTTTGATGGAAATCTCTCTGTCGTATACACTTGGAACCAAGGTTGTTTCATAATAACTAGGGGAAATTTCTGTCAGACTGCCACTCATCGTAAACTTATCAGCATCGGTTCCCTCTAGTTTTATGGAAGATACTTCCGTTTCGATGTTACCTGTATAGGTAATAACAACATTTTTCGTAGAAAAAAAGCCATCATAGTATTCCAAATCGAATGTCGGAGCAGTCACAGACATATCATATTTTGGACTTAACACCTTAAATTCCACCTTAGTCGTCGCAGTTTCACCATCGCTACAGGTCACATTAAGTACAGCTGTATAGGTTCCCGCACTTTTGCCGGTCGCAGGCCGGATAAGATAATTACTTTGATCCGTACTCCCCGCCAGAATGTTGATACTCTCACTCCTGCTCTCCACCGAGAAACAATCCGCACCTGCACCTGAAAGTGACACGGAGCTGATTGTTTTTTGTTCACTACCGCTATTAGTAATGAAGATAATATTTTGATATGTATTGGTATAACCCTCGACATAATCACGTTCCGACACCCCCGGTGCACTTACCGTAAGTTCGTGAGGCTTGACAACAAAGGATGTCTCTGCCGTCACAGTCTTACTGTCCCCGTAGTTTATGGTTATAATCGCCGTATGCGTCCCTACCGTGAGACCGTCCTTCGGCCGAATGGTATAACTCGTATCTGTACCACCCGCCTCAAGAGTTATTCCGTCCCTCTTGTTCAATTCAAACTCTTCCATATTATCAATGGTCACAGATTCTATCGTGACAAGTTCACTGAAACTATGGAGCGTAATCGTTTTTGCATCGGGCACCGCATATTCCTCAAAGACTGTATCAAAATCCTCCAAAGTTACTTCAAACGGTTCGGTAATCTCCACAAACACCGCCGTAACAATAACGGGATAAGCCGGCATGGTAAAGGTGCGTGTGTTACCTGAACCGTTTACCGGCACCACTTGCGTATTATCATCCGTTTTTTTAACATTGAGAGAGCTGAGACGATACCCCGACTTAGGTGCAATACTCAATGTAACGGTCTCACCATCGAAATATCTGCTTTGAAGTGAAGCATCGCTTTTGGTTATGCTGCCATTTGACATATCTGCAAGTGTTACATCGGAAAGTGTCGCAGGAACCAGCTTCTTGCCATCCAATGGTGAACTGTAATTAGGGTCAGTATGAAATTTACCACTGTATGCATGGGAATTGTCAATGCATTTGACAGGTTTTTCAAATGTAAAATCTTTGCAAACCCAATTTTTAGCATAAAAACTGTCAGAAGCACTGCGCCATTTAAAGTTAAAACCATCAGTTTGGAAATACAGTCCACCTTCCCCACCGTCAATGTTTACATTACCACCATTGAAAGCCAGCTTGGCAGTCTCTACAACTGTACAGTCTGAACTGCCATAAAAATTAATATTTCCTCCATTTAACACTAAAGAATTTACATTCACCGCCCGTGCAAAGCCTGATTGTGCAGTAGTTGCATTTAGCGTACCTGCACTGGTTCCGCTACTCTGAGCGTAAATGTTAAGACTATCATTACTGTTTGCATCTTTAAAGCATTCAGCAGTAGTGTCGACTGTCAGAGTTTTGCCATTTACCAGAATAATATGAACATCGCCCTTAATGGTGATGGTATCTGAGTATTCGATGTTTCTATTCACAACATACCAGCCCGACGAAAGTGTGGTACTTCCGCCACCTGTAAGTACAGTTAAGGACTCACAATTTTTCTCGGTGTCATCTGTATCGATGTATTTGTAGCCGTCTCCAACAGTGAAGGCAAGCTCTTTTGTGCCGGTATACGGGGATATTCCCGTAACTTTCAGAACATAGTCGCCTTTTTCCTGTACGGTAGCGACGGTGTTGCCGTCCTTTGTAATTGCTACGCTATAGTCCGTGCCTTCCGTCAGCAACGTGCCGTCTACCGCCAGGACGGTATATAAAGGTGTGATTTCGCTACCCGTGTACTTGTAGAATCCAGTTCCCGTCAGCGTTCCATAGCTGGCAAGATCATGATAAAGATCCACACCACTAATAAACTGGAACTCTGCGAGCTGGAATACGCTTCCACTTTTTATGCTGTTAATCTCAAAGCGGAAATACTGATACTGTGCAGTGTTGCCCAGTGCAAAGCGATAATCTGTTGTGCTTTTCGTTCCCAGCACCGTGTCTTCCTTAACTGTGGCGAGTGTTGTCCAATCAGTATCATTCTTTTTCACTTTTGCCTTGATCGTCCAGCTTGCCGGGTTGCGTCCGGGATAGTCCGCGGTATCGCCGCCCGTGGTCAGAATATAGCCTGTAGGCGTAATTGCCTCATCGCTGTGGAATTCAATGTAAGTCGGGCTTCCCAATGCGGTAACGCACCATTTGGTGTCTGTCTTGTTATCCACCAGCTCTCCATAGCTCTCGCCTTCGTTGCCCGCTGTACCACCGTCGGCGGTAAACCCGGAGTGGATGGTACCGCTGCCCGAAATGGTTATGTCTGCAGCATGCGCCACCATACTCCCCGGCATAAACGGCAGTGGTACCGCTCCCAATACCATCGCTACAGTAAGCACGAAGGTCATTATGCATTTAACTATGCTCTTACTTTTTCGTTTCATTACATTTCTTCTCCAATCGTTTTTATTTTTTTCACATCAAGACAGTTTGTTTTCTCCGTAGGTATATCTGGTATGACTCAGTCGTACGCACTTTAAATCTCTTGTAAGATTAAATATCTGTAACAACTATCTTAACCATAGTTGCATTTTCAACATTAAGATAAATATCATCACCTTTACCAATACCGGTCAATTCTATTTTTTTATCAATCCAAGCTTCTTCATTTTCATAAAAATACTTATCAAAAACCGTCTTATTTTCATCCCATATGTGAAGCCTTGCATTGCTGCCATATCCTGCTGCTACACTAACCGTTATTACTGGACTTAATATATTACCAGATTCAGGATTAGTAATACGAATATAATTGGCTGAATCACTAAATATTTCAATGTCCTCAGAAGCTTTTGTTATTATATTTTTTGTGCTATTTCTAGTCCAACTTCCTTCCCATAAAATTTCTGTTCCATAAAAAGGCTCTTCCTCAAAATCCTCTGATATTATAAAATCTCCGTATCCTATAGTAGTACCGCTATTTCCATTTCCATCATATTCAGCCCTCATTGTTTTAATTACAGAATCTATATGTAAAGGCCTGTTCATAATATAGTTAAGATTTGCATTATGATTAGCTTCACTTATAGAATACGGGAATAAAAATCTTGCATTGCACTGGTCAAATAAAGAACTATACATGGTTTTGTAGGTCGATGCCCTTGCGCTAACCTTACTATAACTATATTCATTTTCAGATAATTCTAGCATTTTAGCGTAAAGTTTTTCTCTAAATGTTTCATTTTTTATAAGATTAGTAAACATAATACATAAAACATTGTCTGAACTCGCATTATAAAGGCTATTTGAAACATCCATTGTATAGGAATTGCCACTCTGAGACCAAGTTGGTTCAGTGGTTAAATCCAAGTCATTTAGGCAGAATCTCCACTTATCATCAGCATATTCACTAGTTTCGGAGGCTTTTGTAGCCTTCCAAATCTGCCAGTTCTTACCTGGCCAGTCCCATCTATTTCCAAGATATAATTCCAAAGCAAAATAATCAACTACTGAATTTTCACTCATGTATGTTGACATAAATGTATTATAATTATTCTCATCAGCCATATCATTCTTCTTAAGATAATCAAGAGTAGGTGCAAGATAATAATCCACATTTTCCCCCTTCGGAATATCACCCTCATCGAGTTTATATCCATATTCTTTATACTCTTCAAGGTCTGTTGCCTTATAGGACAACACAGAATCACTATCTACATCGTGAAGATCTCCAAGAAGCTTATCACTTATATCATCCTGCATTACATAATATCCCCAGTACTCACCGTCAAGATATACTACACAAGGACGTCCATGGATATTTTGAACCTCCAAATCATCCGCAAAACTCTGCATTAAAATGTCTTTATATTTGTAATTCTGATAATCATTACCACCATCTCTTAAAACAATGGTTTTATATTTATCTAAGAGTTCTCCATTATCCTTAAATACATTATCAAAGAAAGGATATTTAAAATTCTTCTTTATATAATCAGTTCCATACTCCTCGCCGTAATCAGCCCTTGCATATAATCTGAAACTCTTCTGAATACATTCTCTAGAGTAATTACCTTGAATTCTGATACCACAATCCTGTGAAAGTTTAAGGTCTGCAGTAGTTCCATCTGTCTCAAAGTAATCAATATGACAAGGCTTCTCCCAAGCCTTACCTCTCTGCTTAAAGTTTGCAGTAAGGTCGCCCTCAACATTTATTCCATTAAGAGAATTATTATGTGCATCCAAATAAGCCTGAAGAGATTCAGCAAAATATTTACCCTTCATGTAAATTCCATCTTGTTCATCAAAAAGGTCTGATTCTTTAAAGGATATGGACATAATAGCAAGTCCCTTTGAATAAGCCGCTGCACTTTTAGCTGCATTGTTAATGTGATTTCCTATAGTTCCAACAAAATATGTATTAGTTACAACGTCTGAGGCCTGTCCATCACTTCCAACTGAAGCTGCCTTTACAACGAAACATTTATCCACCTTTTGGCTAGGCGCTTTCATGTTACTATATATATTTCTGCCACTTATTGAATAATTCATGGTTTCAAACAAATTCGGATTTATGGCTGCAAGCACATTAGCTTCACTAGACCTGTCATATATATTTATAGGACTTTCATATTTTTTTCTTGTATCACTTACACGAGGGTCGCTTCCATCAGTTGTATAATAAACAGTTTCTCCCTTTGCGCTATTAATAGCAAGGTCAAATGCTGAATCATATACACCGCTTGCTTTTGAAAATGTAACGTCCCCTACCAATTCACTTACTGTTACTACTGGCTTCTCTGTTACACCAGCTGATGCTGTTGCTGATGCTGTT
>JAILNN010000169.1 GCA_024691565.1 Lachnospiraceae bacterium
ACTTTGAGTTTGAGTGTAAAACAACATGCATAATAGAGGTTTGGGGGTGGAATTAATTTAATTATGTTTAGAATGATTTTGCATGAATTATAGGTGAAAATATGGATAGTGATAACAAGAAAAAGAGTGTTAAAAAGAAAAGTATTGTTGGAAGAGTAATTATTGCCATAATTGCTGTTATTTTGCTCGCACTTATAGTTATTATTGCAATTGCTTTTGATAGATTTAAGACTATGATGTCTGTAAAAAAAGTTGGTGATGGTATTTATTCCATGAATTTTTATGGAAATGATAAGGTGGATGAGCTTCTTGAGGCAAATGTTTCTACGACAGATGAGCTTGTTAATTGGATTATTAAGGAACAATTTTATGGGCTTCCTATTACGGTAGATGAGGAAAATTTTGGATGCTCGACATTTGTTTGTAGCAATAATGATGGAGATACTCTGATGGGACGTAATTTCGACTATACAGAGACGGATACGGTTGTGGTTTACACAAATCCTGAAGATGGATATGCGTCTTATGCGCTTGCAGACCTTACGGTTGTGGGTGTTGGTGGTGATGGGATTAATCCTTTGTCACCTTTGGGACGTGGATATATGATAACCGCCCCATATATGTGCCTTGATGGAGTGAATGAGGCTGGTTTGGCTGCTGGAATTCTTGAACTTGATATGGGTGATGAAGTTCATCAGGATAATGGTAAACCAGACCTTCAAGTATATTGCGCTATTCGTGTTTTGCTTGATAAATGTGCTAATGTTGATGAGGCAATTGAGCTACTTGAGAAATATGATATTCATACAGCTATTGGAATGAATTATCATTTGCAGCTTGCTGATAAGTCGGGGAAAGCAGTGGTTGTTGAGTGGCTTGATAATGAGATGTATGTTAATGAGTCATGTGTTGCAACGAATTCTGTTTTAACGTCTGGTGAGCATTTTGATGAGGGTGATCCTGATGATAGAATTGATACGATGATGGATGCTTTGGAGAGTAAAGACTTTGTATTGTCGGAAGATGAGGCATGTGATTTATTGGAAAAAGTAAAGAATCCTTTTGCTTATATGGATATTTATACGGAGTGGTCCTGCGTGTATAATGTTGATAAGTTTAAGGTTGATATTTATATGGATGAGGATTTTGGTAAGGCTTATTCGTTTGGTGGAAAGAAGTAAAAAAAAAGACAATTTAAGGAGATTTTTATTATGACAAATGTATTTAAAAAGCTATTTGGTGGAATTGATTTAACTTGGCCTAAGGTGATTATTGGAGCAATTCTTGCGGGTGTTATTACAGCGGTATTTGCTATTTTTCCAGTGTTTCGCTATAGTTCATTTAATGCGATTACAGTAACTTTTGAAGTTTGGGTTTTTATTGGTATTTTTATAATTATGAATAGCAAAAGCAATTTGGATTCTGCTCTGAAATGTTTTGTTTTTTTCTTGATTAGTCAGCCGCTTGTTTATTTGATTCAGGTACCTTTTGCTGAGATGGGCTGGGGACTTTTTGGGTACTATAAGTTTTGGTTTGTTTGGACCGTTCTTTGTTTTCCTATGGGATTTATTGGCTACTATATGAAGAAGGATAAGTGGTGGGGATATCTTATTCTTTTTCCAATGATAGTTATTACAGCTTTATCTTATTATGGATATCTTAACGATTTCTTTTTCTATATGCCTAGATATATTCTTATTTGTATCTTTTGTGCATGTGTTATGATTCTTTATCCAGTGATGATTTTTGAGAATAAGAAAATTAGAATGACTGGAGCAATTATTGGAGCAGTTGGTGTTGTTGCTATTACGGTTTTAGTTTCTATGAAGCCTCATACATATAGTACAGAGGTTATAAGCAATGGAGACGAATATACCTTTGATGATACATATAAGGTTAGTCTTGCTGATGATAAATATGGAGATGTTAGAATTGAGTATTTGGACGAACTTGAGGATTATACGGTACACGCTGATTTTAAGAGAGGTGGAGAGACTGTTCTTATCCTTGAATCTCCAGATGGTGAGAAGAAGGAATATAATCTTAAGATAGA
>JAILNN010000194.1 GCA_024691565.1 Lachnospiraceae bacterium
TCGCCTACGGCCTCAATGACCTTAATTATTGCAGGTCCGTTCTTGATAAGTGTTCCAAGTAATCCCATGGCTAAGAAAGTCATATAAACTTAAAGATGTGTTTATTGGCATAGTTTAAGACTTTGTTAAGTGTGTGAGTTGTTATTTGGCTTTTCCATCAGAGTAATACTTGATGCAACCTGACTTTATTATGAGTACGCCGTTATCAATATATTTTACAGGGGAAATGCGCTTGTCTTGAATATCTGTGGTTTGCTCAATAGCTGTTATGTCATTGTTTATAGTAATTGGCAAGAACGTGACAGCCTTGGCAGAAGCAGAACCATTAGCTACGACTTGTAAATACCATCTAAAAGAGGACAAAGTTGCAGATGGAGAGGATGCTTTTTTTAATCCTCCTCCAGACATAGCCCAGTATCCTTTCTCATACATGTTACTTATGGTATTATATGTACCAACAAAAGAATATGTTGATTCATCTGTCAATAAATCTGTTGTACAATTTTCTGCTGCATAAAGTGTAATATCATCTATTTGAATTTCTTTATTGCCAACTTCTTTCGCTCTTATCAAATACGGTTTGTTTGCATATAATATTCCATCAGTTACCATTTCGGCTTCTAGTTTTGTTATACCGTTTATGTTTTCTTTGAATAGTGTAGGCTCTGCCACTTCAAAATTTTGTTCGAGCAATGAATATGGAGTGTCGAATGGAACATACCATGCTTGCCATGCTGTGTTTCTGAAATTACGTTTGTAGTTTACATCAACATTTGTTGCTGTGTATGAATTACTATAAGGTTCTCCGTCTATAAGAGTGTATGACTTAGGTCTCCATTGCGCATAAAGAACGGCTCCATTCTGTTCTGTATAAGAATCACAATCGATATATGCGGTGCCTGTTCCATCAGGCTCGGTATTCCATCCAGAAAAGATGAAGTCATTATATTTAAAGGTGCACGGATTGAGTGTTGCATTGCTTTCGCCGCCAAAAATAATCTGATCAGGCATGTTTCCTGTTCCGCCATTGGCGTCAAAGTGAATGTAGTTTGTGTAGGATTTTTCAATATTGTCAATAGTTATAAAGCCACTAACTATGGAGAACGGACTGTTGTTCACGGTTGTGCCATTAGCGTTAACATAGTCGCCACCTACAAGAAGACCGAAATAATGTGTGTACACTTTTTCTGAGTCACCATCAGCATTTTGTAATGTACTAGTGACTATGATATTAGATTTGATGATCCCCCCTATATATGTATAACCATATGCTAAAGAATATGTGCTACTAGAACGTCCTGCAGAATAAGACGTATTGTATGTTATACCAAGTGTATTCGGATTATTAAAGCCGTAATCAAAAAACTCTACTCGTGTAGCTCTAGTACGATATCCTGAAACTCCATTTGTTGCTGACAGGGTGAAAGTATAGCTTTTCGTTATGTCAGTGTGCGCAGCAACAGTATCTTTTATAGAAAGTGTTACCAAACCATAGTGATATCCATTTTCGTTAGATGTGGATTTCATTGAAACCACACTATCTCCTTCAGTTACAGTAAATCTTGGATATTTTGTACTAAATCCTGTGTATTCTACAGTAGTGTAGCCTTGTTGTATGGTAGTTCCAAAATATTCTATACCACCAAGTCTGACAACGTCGAAAAAAGTATCATCAGCGTGGGATGACAAAGCCTTGATACTAATTATAATAAAAAGGATGATCTTAGATATTTTCATTGTATATTCACTTTTAATTATTATAATTGCGCTCGTAAACAACATCAAGGATGTAATTACTTTTATGTATGCTTAATTTTCAGAATCATAATATTCCTCATCTTCATTCCAATAAAAAGAAGAAATATTTGCTTCTTTCGCATCAAAATCTTCTGTTTCGCCTGTCATGTCAATGCTTACAGAAGTGAGTAAGGTTTCATATTGTATAATCAATAATAATGGACATTCATATCGCTTGCGTTTTCTCATGACAATAATTTTAAATGATTAGTATATTGTTTTTTCTATTAGTTGTTATTTGTTTAAAAAGGCAATGACCTTTGTTCTTTTGTACAATATGAGAATCTGGGTTGGTTTGTTTGAGTGCCTCATTTCGGGTAAAAGAAAAAGGCGCAGATGCATCGTTTCCTGGGTTCAAATAACTCAGGCATCGCCAAACGCCTTAACAGAATGAACAACAGGTTAAAATGTCTCCACGCCTGTCAAGGTTATGAACTTGTTTCGCGACTATCGCGAAACAGACATATACACCTAAACAGGATAAGAGCATCAGTTGCCGCAGGTCTTCTGTTGCTTAAATTTGGCGAATTTGAGTTATTGACCTTTGAACAATGTG
>JAILNN010000075.1 GCA_024691565.1 Lachnospiraceae bacterium
ATGAAGGTTCCTTTTATTCCTAGAATTATGACAGAATACGCACATGGACACACAGGAATAGACATAAACCCTGGTGCAACCATTGGCGAATACTTCTTCATAGACCATGGAACTGGCGTTGTAATCGGTGAGACGACCAAAATCGGAGACTATGTAAAGATTTATCAGGGTGTAACCCTCGGAGCTCTCTCAACGAGATCTGGCCAGCTTTTAAGGGACGTTAAAAGACACCCTACGATTGAAGATCACGTTACAATCTATTCTAACGCATCAATCCTAGGTGGAGAAACAATTATTGGCGAAGGCTCAGTAATCGGAGGTAACGCATTTATCACTAATTCCGTACCGAAATTCAGCCGCCTAACAGCAGATAACAGCATAAATATCGAACCAATCAATAAACACACAAATACATTCTATGAATAAAAATAAGCAACCAGCGAACTAAAAAGTCAACTGGTTGCTTTTATTTTATCCAAATAATCCATCTTTATTAATGTACACATGGACGTATTCCATTTTACCATCATCTTTAACATTAACCACAAGGTAAGAAGGCCTTCTATCGGCCTGTCTAGGCTTTGAAATACTTCCAGGATTAACCACCGTAACATTCTTTTCTTCATCAATATTTAAATAAGGCATATGTGTATGTCCGACCATAATTATGTCGGCATCGTTCATAAGCGCAGTATTCTGCATACTTTCCAACGAATATTCTCCACTGTAATACCTTCCATGTTCACAAAAAATTGTATGATGCTTTAAGCGAATAATCCTATTATCCGGAAGAGCCATTCCATAATCACAATTGCCGCGAACAATAACAAGCGGGCATTTAACCTTATCTTCAATTAACTTAGGACTACTCTCAATATCTCCCAAATGAATCAATAAATCCATGTGTCCATTTAGTTTTTTGATAACCTTAAGAAGATTTCTGCTATCTCCATGACTATCGCTAACAACTAGAATTTTTCTTATATCTTTATTAGATAAATCTAAAATTGTATCCATAATTTTTCCTTTTTTTCAAAAATAACCTCATGTATCACTTGCAAGTTTTGGCGAGAGCCGCCTAAAATCAACCCTGTAATTCATCCTTTAAAAGTTCTCTCATTTTTGTGAAAGCCCTACCTCTATGGCTGATTTCATTCTTTTCTTCAGGAGAAATTTCAGCAGTTGTTTTTCCTTTTTCAGGTAAGAAGAAAATCGGATCATAACCAAATCCATTCTCACCCTTTTGTTCAAATCCAATCTGACCTTCAATAACTCCCTCAGCAGTTAAAACCTTACCATTAGGAAGTGCACATGCACATGCACAAACGAATCTAGCGCTTCTTTCAGCACCTTCCTTACCTTCAAGCTGTTTAATAATATAATTATTTTTATAATCATATGAAGTATCTCTTCCAAGATATCTCGCTGAATAAATTCCAGGTTCCCCACCGAGCGCATCAACAACAAGTCCAGAATCATCAGCCATGCAAATCTCACCAGTCATCTCGCAAATTGCCTTAGCCTTGATAATTGCATTTTCCTCAAATGTCTTTCCATTTTCTTCAATATCAACATCCTGAAGCCCTTCATCCTTAAGGGATGACAAGGTAACATCCATATCCTTTAAAATCTCTCTAATCTCAATTACCTTATTTGCATTTCCAGTAGCAACAATAATTTTCTTAGTATCCATTTCCTAAATATCCTCCATAATATTAATTTCCACCGTTAAAGAGCTGATCAACAGTAATATTCTCATCAACAGGTCTTGCATTTTTCAACTTAGAAACAAGCTCTTCATAAACCGGATTTTGAATCTCTGCATCAACTGCAGTTTTCTCATCCACCGTAAAAAAGTTTGGATTTTCAGTTGGGGTAACCTCTCCAAAGCCAGTATTCTTAGCATATGAAGCTTCCCTCACATAAGCATCCTTAGCTACATTTTTCTCCTCACCTAAAATGACATCTGAAGGAATCGCACTTTTTACATTAACATCCTTAGGACTAAGCCCCTCCTTAATTACTACTTCTTTAGGACTAACAGCCTCTTTAATAACTGCTTCCTTAGGACTAACAGCCTCCTTAAAAGTCGCTTCCTTAGGAGAAACCGGGCTCTTTATTTTAGCTTCCTTAACCTTAACAGGACTCACATTAACACCCTCAACATAGGCCTTAGTTACAGCCATCTTACCAACAACCGCATCCACAGGAGTAGCCATCTTCCCAGGAGTAGCTTCAATAGGTGTCACACACTTCGCGGCAGAAACAGTCTTCACACTAACATCTCCCGCCTTACGATAAATAGGTTCTTTTATACTCAAAATATCAACCACCTTTTTGCATGATTTCTGGTACAAATCTAGACATCTCCATCTTTTTCCCATGTCTTTCCTTCAGGAAAAAGATGTGAAGCCCTGTTTTTGCACGTGTCATCGCCACATAAAAAAGCCTACGCTCTTCCTCTAAATCACGTTGCAAAACCGCCTTTTTATGGGGTGATACTCCTTCATTAACATCTGGAACAATAACATATTTATATTCAAGACCCTTACTCGAATGCATGGTTTGAAGGATAACTTCATCTCTCTCATCATCCTTCGACTTAATCTGCTTAGACCGCTGCTCACGAAGCTCCTCTGAATATTTCTCAATATATTCAAACCACTCCTCATAGGTCTTATGTTCCTTTGCTTCCTCTAGTAATTCATCCAATAGGTCATACATTTCATCCGGCTTAACACCCCTGTATTCAGCATATTCCTTGATATAATCGTCGTATCCAATTCCATTTCTAATGAAATTCACACCAGCATACGGCCTCATCTTCGCCAAATACTTCATGTCACTGCAGAACTTATCTAACCTCTCAAGCATCCATTCCTTACCCTTATACTCATCATAGATGCTGTTAATATCAACATTTGCACTCTTAAAAACCTGCCTGGAAACATATCTCTTCGGCCTATTAATAATCCTCAAATAAAGTGCCCTGTCTCTATCTCCAAGCGCAACCTTGATGTAACTTAAAATATCCTGAACAATCCAATGCTCATAGATATTAGGAATAATATCCTTCATAAAAAACGGAATATTTAAAACCTTAAGCTTAGACATAAGAGCTCTTCCTTGGAGATTCGTCCTAAAGAGAACCGAAATATCTGAATAATTAATCCCACTTTCATGGTAGGCAGAAATTAATTTACAAATATAATCATTCTCCTGCTTAAGTTCCTCAAATTCACGAATATCAATCGTAGGATTATCTTCCTCACTCTCTTGCATACCTGTATATTCAGCATTAGAAAGAATTTCCTTTGCCATCCTATGCTCATTGTTAGAAATAACAAGTCCCGCTCCCTTGATAATATTTGAAGAACTACGGTAATTCACATTCAAAAGGATTTCCTCTGCTCCCTTAAAATCCTTAAGAAAACGGTTCATAATATCAGGATTTGCCCCTCTAAAACCGTAGATTGACTGGTCATCATCTCCAACAATAAAAATATTTTTCTTAGGTCCCGCAAGAAGTTTCATGGTTTCATATTGGATGAAATTAACATCCTGAAACTCATCAATCAAAATATATTCATACTTCTCCTGCCAAAGCTTCCTAATATCCTTTCTATCCCTCAAAAGCTCATATGTCATAGAAAGCATATCATCAAAATCCAGAAGATTCTGCCTAATTAAAGTATCATTATACTTAGCATAAATCTCCTTAAAAATTTCATTTGGACAGCTCGGAGAATAGTAATTATCAATATTTATAAGGCTCCCCTTAATGGCACTAATCTGAGATGAAATATCATTGATAAAATCCTTTTCATCACGAATTTCCATATCGACATTAGCCACAATATCCCTTAAAATCGCATAATGCACATTTTCCTTAAGGATATTTTCTGCCTTATAGCCATAATGAACCTTTAAAATTGAAAAGAAAACCGAATGAAAGGTTCCAAATCTTACCTTATACTGCTGTGAATAATTTCCTTCGGCAGAGCTAATAAATCTCTCCTGCATCTCATCCGCAGCCGCCTTAGTAAAGGTAATAACTAGAATCTTCTCCGGTTTAATCTTGTTCTTTATTAAGTATTTAACTCTCTCAGTAATAACTCGAGTCTTTCCACTTCCAGGTCCGGCAAGGACCATCATTGGCCCCTTTATGTGCCGAACCGCTTGTTGCTGTGCTTCGTTTAACTTCATTTACTTCCTTTTTTCAAGACAAAATCTCAAGATAATTTTTCAATTCCCTTTTTAATACGGTTAACTGTCTCATCCCTACCAAGAATTTCAACGATTTCATAAGCTCCACCTGGAGTAACCTGTTTTCCAGAAACTGCAGTTCTCAAAGGCCAGAGACAGATTCCATTCTTAATTCCTTTTTCAGCAATATAATCCTTGCAAAGCTTCTCGATTCCTTCTCTGCTGTAATCTGTAAGAGCTTCAAATCTAGGAAGAATATCCTTCAAAGTCTCAAGAGAATTCTCAGGATTTGTCTTCATCTTCTTATGTGAATACATCTCAATATCATAATCTGGTAACTCATCAAAGAAATCAATCTTCTCACAAATCTCAGGGAAAACTTCAATTCTAGTCTTCACCAAATCAGCAATCTTCTTTAAATCATAATCCTTATGAACAACCTGAGTAATATATGGAAGAGCCTTTTCATAGTAGCTCTCATCATCCATCTTCTTAATATACTCACCATTCATCCACTTAAGCTTAACAATATCAAATACTGCAGGAGACTTATTAATTCTATGATAATCAAAGGCCTCCTCAAGCTCTTTCAGTGAAAAGATTTCCTGGTCACCCTCAGGACTCCATCCAAGAAGTGCCACAAAATTCACAACTGCCTCAGGTAAAAATCCCTGCTCAAGCAAATCCTCAACAGAAGAATGACCACTTCTCTTAGAAAGCTTTTTATGTGTCTCATCTGTAATAACAGGACAATGAACATAGGTAGGAATTTCCCAACCAAAAGCATCATAAAGTCTGTTATATTTTGGAGCACTTGAAAGATACTCATTACCACGAACTACATGAGTAATCTGCATCAAATGATCATCAACAACGTTTGCAAAGTTATATGTAGGATATCCATCAGACTTGATAAGAATCATATCATCAAGCTCTGAGTTATCAACTGTAATCTCACCAAAAACAACATCATCAAAACTTGTAGTACCCTCTGTTGGGTTATTCTGACGAATAACATAAGGAACTCCAGCATCCAAATTAGCCTGAATTTCCTCTGGTGTAAGATGCAAGCAATGCTTATCATACTTAGCAATTTCCTTACCGCTCTCAGTAGTCTCACTACCTCTAAGGCTATCCAATCTCTCCTTAGTACAGAAGCAGTAATACGCCTCACCTTTTTCAATAAGCTGCTTAGCATAGTCCATATAAACACCAGTAGCCATTCTTTCGCTCTGAACGTAAGGGCCAAAACCACCATCTTTATCAGGACCTTCATCTTCCTTAAGTCCTGTTAATTCCATTGTATGCTTAATAATATCTAATGCCTCAGGAACAAATCTTTCCTGGTCTGTATCTTCTATTCTAAGAACAAAGGTACCATCCTCATGTTTCGCAATAAGGTATTCATATAAAGCAGTTCTTAAGTTACCTACATGCATCCTTCCTGTTGGACTTGGCGCAAATCTTGTTCTTACCTTTTTACAATTATCACACATTTCTTTGTCTCCTCTTTTCAATAGTCAGGTGTAAAAAGCCACACCTTGTAACAATATACCACATCACACTTTTAATTTCCATAGCTTACCATAAAATAAACTTGAAAAATCAGATGCTATGTGTTAATTTATTTGTTAGAAAATAATTACTACGGCTTTAAAATAATTGAAGCAATCCGAGTAGTAACTTAAAAATATCAAGGAGGCAATTTTATTATGATGAAACTTGTACTTGTTAGACATGGTGAAAGTGAATGGAACAAGCTTAACCTTTTCACTGGCTGGCATGATGTTGATCTTTCAGAAAAAGGTCATGAAGAAGCTAAAATGGGCGGAAAGCTTTTAAAGGATGAAGGCTATGACTTTGATGTAGCTTATACTTCTTACTTAAAGAGAGCAATCCATACTCTTAATCACATTCTTGATGAGATGGATAGAAACTGGATCCCAGTTAATAAGTGTTGGCAGTTAAATGAGCGTCACTATGGTGCTCTTCAGGGACTTAACAAAGCTGAGACTGCTGAGAAATATGGTGATGAGCAGGTTAAAATCTGGAGACGTTCTTTCGATGTTAAGCCACCAGCTCTTGAGCCAACAGACGCTGAAGCTCCACAGAATCAGGAGATGTTCAGAAACGTTGATGAGAAGGACCTTCCACTTCATGAAAGTCTTGAGACAACAATCGAGAGAGTTGTACCTTTCTTCGAGAACGTAATCAAGAAGGATATGGCTGATGGAAAGAGAGTAATCATCGCAGCTCATGGTAACTCACTTCGTGCTCTTGTTAAGTATTTTGATAATCTTTCAAGCGAAGAAATCATCGGTGTTAACATTCCTACAGGAAGCCCACTCGTTTATGAGTTCGATGATAACTTCAATGTAACAAATCATTATTATCTTGGTGACCAGGAAGCTCTTAAGGCTAAGATGGAAGCTGTTGCAAACCAGGGTAAGGCTAAATAATATAATTTAAAATAATTTTAATGATAATAAAAAGGGGCTCTCACCAATCGGTGAAAGCCTCTGTTTTTTTACCTCAAAATCGTGCCCAAAATATTCTATTAAGCTGCCCTATTTGCCCTTCTAGGAAGGACAAGATATTTTGCAGGAATATTATTTTTCAAAACATCAACTAAATAGTCAAATGAAAATCTAGAATCATAGCTCTTCGCGCCGTGACTACTCTCCATTTCCTCAGTCATATCTCTAAGCCAAATAACCTTCTCATCTGCATGATTCGCACCGTAATATGTCACAGTTGGATAGAATCTAATTCTCCTAATAAGAACTCTCTGTTTTCCATTAGAATACTTTCTAACCAAGAAATAAGCTCTAAAGGTAACACCCACAAGGTTATCCGGTGTAGTCTGTCCTGAAATAAAGTTTCCAAGAGAATACATACAAAATGCTTTTCTTCCATTTTTAGCTTCAATCCACTCACAAGTCTGAACCACATGTGGATGAGTACCAATAATCAAATCTGCACCCCAGGATGTAAGCTTTCTAGCAAGCTTCTTCTGATCTTCTGTAACCTCATGACTATCCTCAGTACCCCAATGAGCACTAACCATAACCACATCAGCCTTACCTCTGGCATTTCTAATCTGCCTTCTAATAAGCCTCTCCTCATCAATCGTAATCACCCTATAATCAGAATCTGCAGGTGTGCTAATTCCATTTGTACCATAGGTAAATGATAAGAATGCAATCTTAATTCCATTATAATCATAAACTGGGACATTGAGCTCTTTTTTATTCTTGTAAAGCCCTGTCGCAAGGACATCCTCAGGCATCTTATTATTCCAAAAATCCAAAGTATCATTGATTCCAGTCGTACCCTTATCATAGGTATGATTATTAGAAATATTGAAAATCTTAAAATTATCCTTATAGAGCGCTCTCGCACAATCACCAGGTGTTGAGAATGATGGATAAGAACTTGGTTCGAGTGTATCCGTACAAATTGTTTCCTGGTCAATCCAGTTTAAATCATTATTTTTAAAGAAATCAGCCACATCCTGATATGCATATGAAAAGGCATAATGACCATTTCTTCCGCGTTCAAGCGCCTGCTCATAGATATAAGAATGAATCAAGTTATCACCTGATGCAGTAAAGGTAAACTGCTCCTCAGAAACAACCGACACTCCAGAACCAGACGAAGCCTCGCTATCTTCTTCAGACACTTCTTCACTAGACTCTTCCGAAGTCACATCTTCGCTAGTTTCCTCCGATGACTCCTCCCCAGAGCTCGCCTCCTCACTAGAAGGCTCAGACGAATTTAGTTTATTCGCCTCCTCCTCGGTAACAGGCAAATATTCAACCTCATCAGAACTTAACTCAGCGACCTGCTCACCCTTGTTTGAGCCATGAAACGAACCAACAAGTGCCGGAACTCCAAAGTAAAGCATAAGACCTAAAACTGCTCCCAAAAATCCTAAAAGAAGAATTTTCTTAACCACTTTAATCCCCTCCTGACAATATGTTACATGTAATACTTCTTAAAAACTTTCATCCATTTATTAGTAAATGCTCTATCTTCAAAATCTTCATCCAGAGCACCTTCTTTTTTAAACAAACCCTTAAACCTATCAACTTCAAGTTTCACATATCTTTCCTTAGCTCTTGAATTCCAATCACACTTGAAAATTGAATATGGTGTAAAAACATTATATCCACCCATCAAAGAATTTTCCAAACAAAGCTGAATCCATGTATTAAGTGAAAAAAGCTTATCAACCTTCGAAATCAAGTTTTTTTCATCAATCTTTATAGCTAATGCCGCACCATTAAGCGCAGCCACATTCTGCCTAAATTCGCATCTATTCATGTATCCTGGATTATTAATGGAATTTCCAACATACATAGGAATAGCTCTAACCTTATATTCAAAACTACCTTCACGGGGCTCATTTTCATCCGAAAAATTCACATCCTTTGTGAAAGAATCAGTCGCAGCGCTATCCCCAAAAGACGCCTCAACATTTCTCGCATCAATCTCAAAACAAGCCATTCCAGCATGCGAAATCACAGCTCTTCCATTTCTATCACTGTATGTGCTACCACCGCAAATTCTATTTCCCTTAACACAAAGTGGTGACACCAATTCAAATAACCACTTAACATTCAAAGGTTTAAATCCATCACGAAGAAGAACTACCATTTCATAATTATCAAAATCTAATTCTTCATCACTAACTTTCACATCAACTCTAGCGTGGTTTAAGCCTTCTACTTCCATCCATTCTGTATTGCTAAGAATCAAATTAGCAAGTTTCTTGCTTTCAACAAGAACCAAAATACTTGAATTTGCCTTCAAATAATACTCAGCCTTATAAAACGAAGGGTGCTTCTCAGAAGAATACACCTTCACCTCTGAATAATCATTATCCTCATTATTTAATGCTTCTTCAAGGGCTCTTCTGCCATTCTCGATAGCATATGGCTTACTCTCTGCACCAGCAGCCATTGAACCTGCATGAATACGCCAAAAATAAAGAACATCCTCAATATGCTTAATCTTCTTTGCCTTCCTGGTAAGTCTAAGAAATAAATCAAAATCCTGACTTCCATCAAACTCTTCTCTAAAGCCACCCACCTCATCAAAAAGCTCGCGCTTAAATGCAGTAAAGTGACAAATATAATTATTACTCCTAAGTGACTCAGGAGAAAACGCAGGCTTCAAATGAATACTCTGAACACAGTCGCAGGTACCCACAAAAGACAACTCATCAGAATACACAAAATCTGGGAATTTATTATAAATATCCACTAAATCCTTTTCAGATAACGCATGTTCACGACCAATATACTCCGAAACCTCTAATAAAATCTTCTTAACCATCTCATAAACTGCGTTCTCGCGAAGTAAGTCATCATGATCCAGAAGCGAAACAAACATACCATCCGACTCTTTAATACCTGCATTTGTATTTTCAGAAATTCCCTTGTTTTCAGCTAAAGAAATATACTTAATCTGAACCCTGTTAATGCCCTTCCACAAGGAGTTATTACCCTCCACAAATTCACAACCATAGTCCTTAGAAATCACCTTCGCAATCTCCTTAAGCTTTTCTCCCTCTTCTTCATCGCTCGCATCAGCGAGGACAAGCTGAAAACCTTGATATGTCTGCTTAACAACAGAGATAAGCATATCCCAAAAAAAATCCTCAGGGGTGTTATAAAGCGGCACAACAATACTAAGAATCCTCTTATAACCAAAGGCCTTAACATGTTTATGAATCGACTCATGGATATTTTTAGAACGAATGTTTTGATAATCTCTTTCAATGGCACTCAAATAAAATGGGAAGCATTGTCTACCCATAACATATTTAATCATTGTTCTGTTTTTAAGGATTCCAGCTGTTTCCAACGCGCCGTAATCCGACATCCATGATTTAATCTTTTGAATCATAATTTAAAAATTCCCCATCATTAGAATAATTTTAAAAATTCTATTGTCCATTTTACGCTGTCTGTATATCTTATGGCTCTTAAAAAACTTAACTCTCTTTCTAAAGGATTTCTTTGTTTCCAAAAGCTCTTCCGCCTCAACTAACTTAGGATTATCAGGGAATCTAGATTTATAAACCCTAATAAACTCCTTCAACTGACGGCTAATCTTATTTCTATTTTTATTGAAACGCTCAACCCTCATCTTTAATTCAGAAAGGTATCCATGTTTCATTCCCACAACATTTCCACTATGTTGTCTATATAAAATAAATGGCTCTTCATCATAATAAAACTCACCAAATGCTGTCGCAGTGAGATAAAGCCACCAATCATGCATCTCCGTATATGCTGGCAATTGATGAATAATAATGCTTCTAAGTTCCTGATTAAAAACCTCCGTACATCCCGCAGCAATATTCTCTATCATTGCATTTTCAAAGGAACCTCTGAAATTAGAGCGGTCGATTTCTGAATCAATTTCATTCAGATTTTCATCAGCAAGCGCAACCTTACAGCAGTAAAGAGCAGGCTTATTTCCTACTTCCATCTCCTGAAGTTTTTCGATAGCACGAGAAATCTTATGTGGTTTCCAAAAATCATCCTGATCAGAAAACCCATAATAATCTGCTTCCGAAGCATTCTTAAGCATAGAAAAAAATCCCTTAATTACGCCCACATTTTTACCTCTGACAAGCCTAACTCTAGAAGGATATTTTTCAACATATTCTTCAACAATATCACAGGTTCTATCACTAGAACCATCATCCCTAACAGTAAGCTTAACCTTAGCAAGGCCCTTTTCTTCGCAATCCTGATTCAAAATCGAATCAATCTGCTCTCTTAAAAAGCGCTCACCATTATAGGTAGCCATCATAATTTCTATGGTCTTCATTCTACGCCTCCATGCGTTACACCATCGTAAATTTCTCTCATCTGTTTTTCAACAACCTCAAGAGAAAATTGTTTCATCCTATCTCGATTCCACTCACCCATTTCCTCACGACGGATATCTCTCTTAACATTACTTTTTCCATCCTTCAAGGTGAACATTCTTCTAATCTTAACAGCATAATTCTCAGGCTCCCAATCATCAACAAGGTAACCACCCTTAGTATGCTCAATCAAATCAGTAATTCCACGAATCTTCGTAGCAATAACTGGAAGTCCAACTGCCATAGCTTCCATCATAGCCACCGGAAGTCCTTCTCTTCTAGAAGGTAAAACAAAGCAATCCGACTGCATAAGTAGCTCAGGCACATTAGTAACATACCCCGCAAAGTGTACCCTATCAGTCAAATTAAGCTCTTCAACTCTCTTCTTAAGCTCCATTTCCTTAGGTCCCGAACCACAAATCAAATAAGAAATCTTAAGGTCCTTTAATTCCTTAAACGCCTCAATAATCACCATATGATTCTTAAGCTTTGTAAGCTCCCCAACGCTAATCAAAATCGCGTTATCTCTTTTTATATTATATTTTGTATGTATATCAACTTCCACATCCTTAGGCTTAATGTCTCCACTAATTCCCCAATCATGCTTCTTGTATTTTTCATATTTTTTCAAATCAACACCAACACCGTTGATTCTCTCGGCCCTACCTCTCAAAGGGAATTTACAGGCCCTATTATAATCTTCCTCATTAATTAAAATAAGCCTATCCGTATATCTTGAATAGTGCTTCTCTACTGGATAATAGAGCCAGTTTTGAAGCGGTGCACCAGAGAAAAAATGAAAACCATGCGCAGTATAAATCACTGGAACTTTTCTCCCGGTTTTCTTCCTAACACTCTCTGCAGCGCTACGCGCAATTGCCGCACTGGTAGGCATATGACAATGAATCAAATCATATTCCCCTTCTTCTATTATCTTCTTTATTTGTTTGTAAGCGGTGCTCACCCTCTTAGGTATCGGTAATCTGTCAAAATCCACCTGATGACGAATTATTCCCGTTCCGTCAAGTCTCGAATTATCCTTTCCATAAACAACAGTATTATAGTTTGCTGCATAATGAACCTCATAGCCCATCTCCTGAAGAATTCGAACATTATTCATTTCATGCTGTGGGATAAATCCACTTACCCTTGTAATAAGCAACACTTTTTTCATATATTGCGAAAACCTCCTAAAACAAACAATTCCCAGCTAATAATTCTCTTAGTCTCTGTTTGAATTATTTATATCTTCAATAATCTTTTCAACATCTTCCCCATTTGCCTCTCTCTCGGCATTAATGCTACCTTCGTCAATTCCCTCCGTTGCATCCTTCTTAAGAACAATTTTCACAGTCATCATAATAAGCTTAATATCAAGCCAAACTGAATAATTCTCGATATAGAATAAGTCAAGCTTAAGCTTATCATAAGGCGTTGTATTATACTTTCCATAAACCTGGGCAAAGCCTGTAAGACCAGCCTTAACTCTGGTTCTAAAAGAAAACTCAGGCATACTTTCCTTATATTCCTTGATAATTTCAGGACGCTCTGGACGAGGTCCAACAAAGGACATATCACCCTTTAGGATATTGAAAAGCTGAGGCAACTCATCAATTCTAGTAGCTCTAATAAACTTTCCAATAGGTGTAATTCTTGAATCATTCTGAGTAGCAAGTTTGGCAACGCCATCACTCTCGGCATTAACAATCATACTTCTAAACTTAATAATATTAAACTCTCTCTCATTCTGAGTACATCTAACCTGCTTATAAAAAACAGGTCCCTTATCATAAAGCTTAATTGCAATAGCCGCAACAAGCATAAATGGAGAGGTTAAAATAATAAGCACAAGCGCAATAATTATATCTAAAATTCTCTTCTCAAGTCTCTCATCAAAACTTAAAGTATATCCCTTTGTAAGTAAGAACGGAGTATCAAAAACATGGATTCTATCCGCTCCCATAAGGATAATATCAGAAAGTTTAGGAACAACATAAGCTCTAACCTGATTAGCATAACAATACTTCAAAATATCATTTCTCTTAATCGCAGAAATATCACCAATAATAACAGCCTGATAATCCTTGATTTTCTCAGAAATCTTATCGATTCCCTCATCAATATTTATAGCATCATAAATTGCATACTTATCTCTTCTCTCATCAACCTTATAAACCAAATCTGCCGCAGGACGCTCACCATAAATAAGGAGCATCTTCCAAGGCTGGAAAATTTTATTATAAATTGTCGTAGTAACAATTTCCCAAACAGTCGCAACAACCATCTGAACAAGCATTGAAAGAATCAATCTCACAGGATTAACAATTCCAAATGCCAAAAGACAGATAATCATGTATGCAATAACATTTGCTAAAAACAAGCTTAAAAACTGCGAAAGCACAACCTCTGTTCTCTTAAGCTGTCCAATCTTCAAGCCGCCATACATATTTGAAAAGAAGAACAAAAGACAGTAGTAAATACCAATGACGGCATAATGACCACGCCTAAAGAATGATACAACAAACATCGTATCTGCATAATATGTATACCAAACATATGCAAATGCAACAGTCATTATACCCACTCCAATGAGCGACATAAAAAACAATATTATTCTTTTGTATTGATCTATATTTTTTTTGCCATTCATCTTTGTTCTCCTCAATGTGTCTAAATTTAATTATGTCAAAACTTTTAAAACTATTTTGAAGCCTCTTGTTTAGCCTCAGTTGCCTCTTCAACCTTTTCTGTAGTAGCTTCTTCTGTAGCTTCTTCAGCAGTTTCTTTAGCAACCTTCACCTTCTTAGGTTTTCTAATAATTGAATCGCTCATATTCTTCTTAATGTAGTAATTAATACCCACACCAAGACCAACAAGACAATAGAAAATAGGTGAAATAGCAACGCAAGAATCATTGGTAACAGCACTGACTAAATAACCAATAACAGCTGTCATAATTCCAACACCAAGGATTGGAAGATAATCTGTATACTTATTTCTCCAGTAAATAAGGAAACTATCAACAAAATACCAACCAAAGAAAATAAGCAATGCCAAAAGTGAAATCACACCAGTCTGTGTTCCAATCTGTAAATACATACAGTGAGGCTTTGTAATAATTTCATTGATATGGTTTGAATTGTTAAGACCAACAATATCATCATTAGGGAATGCAATGATGAATGTATCAGGACCACTTCCAAGGAAGAAGTATTTTTTCAACAATGGAATTGTTCTAGACCACATGAAACCACGAAGGTTAGCAAATCTTAAGTGCTTATCAAAGAAGTTTCCATTATCACTATGTTTCTTTAACTTAAAGCAGATAGCTCCACCAGAATAATAGTAATAGCTATGGTCATCCGGACTAACCTTAGTAGAATAGCTGGAAGCTGTATTTGTAAACATGTAATTCTGACCTGTAATTGTCAAAGTACAATATCCACCAGCTGCAATATATGAATAAGTTATAGGGAATCTCTCATCATTAACAGTTCCCACAACTGTTCCATCTCCATCATCATCATTTTCAGAAAGCTCGAGTGCCTTACCATCCTGGTCTACAAACTCAAGATGAATTCCACCCTCTTTATTGTTTACCATAGTCATATGGAACTCATTGCCTTCATAATAGAAGGTAACATCGTCATCACCTGTTACAATATCTTCCAAAGAATAAAATTCAGACTGAACTGTAAACATATCTTTGAGACGTGAAAGAAGCACATCTCCGTTATAAGCATTAACTCCAACAAAGGCTGCAATAACAACCGCAATCGCAATAATCGAAGCAATTGTAACCTTCTTATTTGAGAAAATCATCCTTCTGATGAAAAGTACCATGATAATAAGAGAACCAGCAAGACACATGATACCTGCACGAGACTGTGATGCAAAAAGGATTGCAAACAAACAGAATGTAAGAAGAATATAAAATATTCTCTTCCAAAGAGTCTTAGTTGCAAATGTAAGTGCGATAAGAACTGGCACAACAAGGGCAACATAGAAACCTACATAGTTAGGATTGTAAAGTGTAAGGTAAGGTCTACCAAGTTCGAAGTTGAACTGAAGTCCTGCATTACTATCACCAGTCATATATGCGCTTCCAAGCGGAGTTCTAAAGAAGTCCTTTTTAAGAACCTGAGTCATACCAAGGAAGGTCATAAGTGAAATACCAACAACAAACCACTTCATGATTTTCTCAGTAGTTCCTGCCCTTTGAACAATCAGCGCAGTATAATAAACCATGATTCCATATCCGACAAGAACCCAAACCGGCTCAAACTGCTCATAAATTCCATTAAAAGAATAGTGTGAATCAATAGAAGTAAAGGCTGAAATAAAGCTGATAACAACATAAACTGCCATTGGAATCATCTGCTTAGTCCAAATAAGTTTTTCATTATTCAAAAACCAAAGACAAGCAACTGCAATAATCATATAAACACAGGCAACAATAATCCATACCATCTTGTTGTAAAGGAAGAAATCAGTTGTTCCTGTATAACTGGTATACCAATCATATTTATCCAAACCAGACTCATAATCATGATTATAAGCAATCAAAGGAATAAAAGATAAAAGAGCAATTACAGGTAAAATAACAAAGAAATTATGAGGATTTTTAGCAACTGTCTTTATAACTCCCCTCTTATTTCCATAAGAACTCTTGCTAGTCTGCTTTGTAGCAGGTTTCTTAGCTACATTTGTCTTAGCAGTATTATTCTTATTTGCATTATTCTTAGCTGCATTATTCTTCACTGCTTGATTCTTCTGATTTCCATTTTTTCCGGTATTTTTGTTTACCTTGTTATTCTTTTTACCAGACATTTTATGTCAGCCTCCTAAATTAAAAAATTGACGCTTTAAGCTTAATAACATTAATTCGTCTTTCATCAAAAAGATAGAAAATATTCTTCTTAGACGACGGAAGGAAATAATCTACTTTATAATTTGTTTTCAGTTCATATTTAACAGTACCATTCGTACGAATAACCTTGGTATGCTGAGGTGAAGTAAACACCAAATCTTTATTATTAATATAAACTGATGTATATTCAAAATTAATCTGATTTGAAAGAATCTTCTTACCCTTCAAATCATATAAGGAATATCGATATCTAGAATGATTTGGATCCGTATTTTCAACATAACCAACATAATAATTATTCATGAAAATACTCTTAGCATCACCACTGAATTTTTCTTCAGTAACCACCTTCGGAGCTGCCATATCTTCCCATACAGAAAATCCAGTATCATCAAAGGCAACTAAGCTGTCATTATTAACAAATTCCAAATCTGCAATAATTCTATTATCATATTTCTCATGACCAACTCTGTTATTCTTGCTATTCTTACCAATATCAGTAAAGTTATAGAACGAAATTTCCGAACTTAATTCAGATGAACTAATCTTAGTTGTAGCAAGGGCAACACATTTTGAATCAGTCGAAATATCAATAGCAACAGGATATCCGTTCTCAAGTTTCTCAGGAATCTCAACCTTCAACTGTTCAGAACCAGTCTTAGAAGGATCCAAAAGACAAATCTTATTAGAAGTTTCCTCTTCCATAAGAACCGCAACAATTCCATTAGCAGAAACTGCTGTAGCTAGAATATCGCACTCCGTCTTAACTGTATAGACATTACCCTTTCCATCATAGACAACAACGCTTCTTCCGCCGATATCACCAATAGAAATATAATCTCCACACACATTTGACTTAGGATTAATCATATCAAAACTCGAATTAATCTCTTCAGTACCATTTTCCCGGATTACAGACATTCCATCCCTTGAATACTTAAGAATTGACCCATCATAAGCCTCATAGACAACAGTGTTTGTGTCCTTCCTGCTTATCTTTTCAATAGCCTTATATTTCTTGTATTCATATCCATAATTGTAAAGCACCAGCAAAAGAACAAAGATAAGCACAGCAACTGCAACCAGTGCGATAATAATATTACGTATTATCTTGCGCCTCTTTACTCTCTTTCTGACCTGCTCCTTAAATTCCTCATCCTCTTCTTCGTCGTAATCTTCCTCGTCAAAATTATCATCCTCAGGAAAATTATCGTCGTTAGCAAAATTACCTTTTTTCGAAAAATCACTGATTTTCAAAATGTTATTATTGGATGAGGTGGCGTCGACTTTTTCTTCAAAGTCTTCGCTCTCGACATCTTTCTCTTCGACATCAACCGTTTCATCGGATAAAGATTTCTCTTCATCCTTCGGTTTATTATTAATAAATTCTTCCAAAATAACCTCTTTTTATAATCACAAAACTGTTCTGCCCTCAAGTGCCCTAAGTAGAGTAACCTCATCAATATACTCAAGATTTCCGCCCACAGGAACACCACTAGCAATCCTTGAAACCTTAATATTCATAGGCTTCACAAGCTTACTAATATACGCCGCTGTAGCATCACCCTCAAGATTCTTATTAGTTGCAATGATAACCTCAGAAACATCACCCGCAAGTCTGACCATAAGTTCTCTAAGCTTAATATCAGCTGGTCCAATTCCAAGCATTGGCGAAATAGCTCCATGAAGCACATGGTAAACACCATCGAACTTCCCAGTCTTTTCGTAAGCCGCCATATCTCTGGTATTTTCAACAACCATAATAACCTTATGATTTCTCTTCTCATTAGCACAAATAGGACAAATCTCCCCATCTGTAAATGTGCAACATTCTTTACAATAATGCACATTCTTCTTTGCTTTTTCAATGGAATCGGTTAGTCTTTTCACCTGTTCCTCAGGCATATTGATAATATGAAAAGCAAGTCTTTGTGCGCTTTTAGCGCCTATTCCTGGCAAATTCGATAATTGTTCAACCAAATTTCCAATCTGCTGTCCGTATAAATCCATTGAATTACTCCATTCATTTCAAAAATCTTTAAAAACCAATTTAACAATCAATTTTCAAACATCTAAGAATTAAAATTATTATAATAATCCTCCAAGATTACCCATTCCACCTGTCATTCCAGAAAAGGCATCCTGTGAAGCATTATCAACCATTTCTAAAGCACTGTTAACAGCTGCTGTAATTAAGTCTTCAAGCATCTCAACATCATCTGGATCAACTGCCTCTGGGTCAATTGAAACATTAAGAATTTCTCTAGAACCAGAAATCTTAACCTTAACAACTCCGCCGCCAGCCTGAGCTTCATACTCAGCATCCTGAAGTTCCTTCTGCTTCTCCTCCATCTGACGCTGCATTCTCTGCGCCTGCTTCATCAAATTATTCATGTTTCCAGGCATTCCGCCTTGAAATCCACCTCTCTTAGCCATAATAGTCCTCCTAAATTTTATATAATAAATTCTCGCCCAACACTAGATTCTCACAAAATATTTTGTAAAAATAGGGCATCTCTATCTGAGATAAACTTAATCACTAATTGTAACTGGCATGTTTATCACATCGCCAAAATCAAAGGTCGCGTCACTTTCAAATTCATCCTTATCAAAGGTATAAACAATCTTAACCTGTTTATTTGTGCACTTTGAAACTAACTCTTCAAACCTTGCAGCTGCTTCCTCATTTTCTTTAAAATGCTTATAAGCCATGGAGTTAGAAAAAATAAGATTTAGTTCTCCATCAGGAGTAACATTTTTCTTAACCTTATCTATATATGATTTATCCGGAAAATCGCAGGCATCAATAACCTTATTCCAATTACGAATAACCTCTTTAATATCCTCCGGAAGTGCCTCTGCAAGCTGCTTTCTATGCTCAATCTTCTCTGCATCATTTTCAGCACTAGCACTATTCTTAACCTCTCCACCAGAAGGAATTCCAGAAGCCTTAATCTTTTCAATAGCTTCCTTAGTAAGGAATTCTCCATCATCAACCTTCTTCTCAAGATTCTTAAGACGAAGACTAACTGTCGAAATATCCTGCTCACTATCCATCTGAGGTGAGCAAAGCTTAACAAAACAAATCTCAGTAATAACCCTCTTCTGAGCGCTATACTTTAAATCCGCTGAAAGCTTCGATAAAATCTTAATATATCTGATAAGCTGATCTTCATCTGCAAGAGAAGTCTCTTCTCTAATTTCCTTCAAAGCCTCCTCAGATAAATTCAAAAGATTTTCATTACCATTAACTGTCTTTAAAATCAAGACATTTCTAATATGCCAAATAAGCTCTGTAATAAACTGTCCCAAATCTCTACCATAGTTTAAAACATCCTCAAGCAATTCAACACATCTACCAAAATTATTAGCACATAAGGCCTTAAACATATCCTCATATACCTTTGAATCAACCGCTCCGAGTACATTAAGAACCTTATCAAAGGTTAGCTCTTCGTTCGGATAGAACGCAATACATTGATCCAAAAGACTAAGCGCATCTCTCATCGAGCCGTCTGCCGCCTTGGCAATATATCTTGAAGCCCCCTCTTCAATCTTAACATTCTCAACTGCAGTTAATTCTAAAATTCTATCAGAAATGGTATCAATCGATATTCTTCTAAAATCATATCTTTGACACCTGCTTAAAATCGTTATCGGAATTTTATGTACCTCGGTCGTTGCCAAGATGAAAATAACATAAGCCGGTGGTTCCTCCAAAGTTTTCAAAAGTGCATTAAACGCCCCATTTGAAAGCATATGAACCTCGTCGATAATATATACTCGATATTTTCCACTTGTAGGAGCATATTTAACTTCCTCAATGATATCTCTAACGTTTGCAACACCATTATTTGAAGCAGCATCAATTTCAACAACACTTAGCGAGGCCTGATCATTAATAGCTCTACAAGTTTTACACTCATTACAAGGACTTCCATCCTGCGGATTCTCACAGTTTACAGCCTTTGCAAGAATTTTAGCAATCGTAGTTTTACCTGTTCCACGAGTTCCGCAGAACAGGTAAGCGTGCCCGATTCTATTATTTTTAACTTCATTTTTAAGTGTCGTAACAATATGATCCTGACCTTTAACATCATCAAATGTAGTAGGTCTGAATTTTCTATAAAGTGCTACATAAGACATTTCATCATACTCCTAGGGAAATACCCATATCCTGAATTTCTTTAATAATGGATGAATTAGTATCCACCCCTTTAAGCTTTCCAGCAACATCTGCCAATGGAACAGGAACAATCTCTCCATTAACGAGTGCTGACATATAGCCATACTTCTTATCAATTATAAGCTTTCCAGCAGCAGCTCCAAGTCTACTTGAAAGAACTCTGTCATATGGACAAGGACTTCCACCTCTCTGTGTATGTCCAGGAACTGTAATTCTAACTTCCTGACCAAGCTTCTTCTCAATCATAGCACCAATTTCATATGAAACTGATGGATAAATACTTTTAGCCTTCTTAGCCTTATATTCCTTCTTAGAAAGTGCTGCATCCTTCTTAGAAATAGCACCCTCTGCAACAGCAAGAATTGAGAAATCCTTACCTTCCTTATTTCTAGCCTCAAGAGCAGAAAGAATCTTATCAGGATCATAAGGAAGCTCTGGAATAAGAATAATATCAGCGCCACCAGCAATTCCTGCATAAAGTGTAAGCCAACCAACCTTATGTCCCATAACTTCAACAATGAAAACTCTTCCATGAGAAGCAGCTGTTGTATGGATACAATCAATAGCACTTGTTGCAATTTCAACTGCACTATGGAATCCAAATGTCATATCAGTTGCCCAGATATCGTTATCAATAGTCTTAGGAAGTGAAACAACATTAAGACCTTCCTGACTAAGAAGATTAGCTGTCTTCTGAGTTCCATTTCCACCAAGAATTACAAGACAATCAAGGTCCATCTTTTTATAGTTAGACTTCATAGCCTTAACCTTGTCAAGACCGTTCTCATCTGGCACATTCATAAGCTTAAATGGCTGCCTGCTTGTTCCAAGAATAGTTCCACCCACTGTAAGAATGCCTGAAAAATCCTTAGGCTTCATTTTCTTCCAATTTCCATAAATCAAACCCTTATAGCCATCAAGAATTCCATAAATCTCAACGTCCTTACCATAGTAATGATAAAGGGTCTTTGCAACACCTCTCATCGCTGCATTAAGCGCCTGACAATCTCCGCCACTAGTTAAAAATCCAATTTTACGCATACATTATCCTCCTCGTTTGTTAGTATATATATGTTTTACTCCATTACAAATTCAAACTAATAATCTCCAAAAATCATGAGATAAAATATACCCCCATTTTGAAATTACATTATCCATAAAATGATAACATAAAATCAAGTATTAAACAAGGTCGAAAATGGACATCTGATTGCTATGTGGAATACCCTCAAGGAGTCCCATATCCTCCATTTTATCGAGTACTGAACTAGGAACCTTCGCCCTCTCTTTAATATCATCCATAGATAAAAACTTTCTCTTTTCAGCCTCAGCTTCAAGAAGCTCTGCAGCCTTGCCTCCAAGACCTTCAATCGAAACAAACGAAGGCATAAGTCGCCCATCAACAATCTGGAATCTATTTGCTCTAGCCTTATATATATCGATAGGTATGAAATCGAACCCTCTTGCATACATCTCCTGAACAATCTTCATGTCTTCAAGAGTAGACTTTTCCTTATCACTTAAAGAGTCACTCCTCCTGCTATAATCATCCATATAGAACTTAAGTTTCTCAGGTCCCTGACACATAAGCTCATAGTTAAATGAAGTCGCTCTAATACTAAAGAAAGCTGAATAATATGCAAGTGGCTTATGCACCTTAAAGTAGGCAACTCTCATAGCCATCATAACGTATGCAACCGCATGAGCCTTAGGGAACATGTATTTAATAAGCTTACATGATTCAATATACCAATCAGGCACATCATGCGCTCTCATCTCTTCTTCCATCTCAGGCTTAAGTCCTTTACCCTTACGAACGCTCTCCATAATTGTAAACGAAAGCTCGTTTTCAAGTCCCTTACCAATCAAATAAATCATGATATCATCACGAGTACAGATTGCTGTAGAAAGAGTACAATATCCATTCTCTATAAAGTATTCAGCGTTATTTGTCCAAACATCAGTACCATGTGAAAGACCAGAAATTCGCACCAAATCAGAGAAGCACTTAGGCTTCGCCTTAATAAGCATGTTAATAACGAATCTCGTTCCAAACTCAGGAAGTCCAAGACATCCAAGCTGACAACCACCAATATC
>JAILNN010000242.1 GCA_024691565.1 Lachnospiraceae bacterium
TAACTACATCAAAGGCGAAATAACCCTCAAAATCAAATCCAAAAATCTCATCCTACCAACACGTCCACTGCTATAGTCAGAAGTAACCTCTTTACTCTTACTAAAGCAATCCTCAAAATCCTTCTTCATGTCAAAAATAGCATCGCTCTTATACATAAGTACACCATTTTCAAAATGGTGATACAAGCTTCTGTAATCCAAATTTATCGTTCCACAGGTAGCAACAATATCATCTGAAATACACTGCTTAGCATGACAAAAACCAGGTGTAAACTCAAAAATCCTGACTCCACTTTCTGTCAAATTACGATAGAATGATCTTGTAATCCTATATGTTAATTTCTTATCAGGCACACCGGGTGTAATAATCCTAACATCAACGCCCCTTTTAGCAGCAAGTGTAAGCGCCCTAATCATCTCATCAGTAATAATCAAATATGGAGTTATAAAATACACATATTTATGTGCATTATTAATAACATTTAAATATACATTTTCCCCCACATACTCATCATCCATAGGATTATCAGCATATGGCTGAATATAGCCAACATTTTGAAAACATGTAGCCTTCTTTTGCATAAAGGAGGTCTCAAGTTCTCTCTCCTTCTCATCAGAAGGTCTAATACCATTCCACATTTCAAGGAACATTCCAATCAGATTAACAACGGCATTTCCTTCAATCTTAACCCCGGTATCCTTCCAAAAACCATAAGGTTCTGTAATATGGAAATACTCGTTTGCAAGATTAAAGCCTCCAGTAAATCCAACCTTACCATCAATAACTGTAATCTTTCTATGATCACGATTGTTAAGGAAAACATTGAAAAATGGCATCATAGGATTAAAAATTCTACAATCAATATTAAACTCTTCCATCCTTTTAACGAAGTTCTTATCAATAAAGGTGAAAGAACCAATATCATCATAAATAATCCTAACAATAACTCCCTCTTTAACCTTCTGTTTAAGAATATCTAAAATACCATTAAAGGCTTCCGCCTCCTCAATAGCATGATATTCAATGAAGATAAATTCCTTCGCCTTCTTAAGCTCGACCTTCATTGCCTCTAAACAATCAAGCGCATCGCTATAATACTCAATCTTAGAGTCATTAAAAACCGGAAAACCAGAATATCTCTTCAAGTAAGTCATCTGACCTGCAACCGCACAATTTTCCTCAGAAACTTCGTTTATTACATCATCACAATCAGGTAAAATCTTACCCACTTCATTATCAATATAATTAAAGCGCTTCTTCATACTAATAGTAGGACCATTAAGACCAACTAAAAGATATAATAACACTCCAAATACAGGAAAAACCGTAACTACCATTATCCAAGTCAGTCTCATGTTAGAGTTGATTCTTTTACTATATATTCCAATAGATATAACCAATGCCACAACACTGGTAATGACTGAAATCCAACTATAATTCTCAGCAAAATGATAATAAATAACAAGAAGCCATACAACTTGAATTACTATCGAAAATGCAACAAAAATCAGTCGCATAACACTGTTCTGAACGGTAGTCTTTTTTTCAACAGTATATTTTTTCATAAATAAAAATCAGTCCTTTGTAACCTCTTCAAAGGTTTTTGTAATACTCTCATCAGGAGCAGGTGTAACAAGACTTACAACTAAAATCATAATACATGCAGTTAAGAACGCTGGAACAAGTTCATATAAATCCCAGAATCCACCAATAGGTCTAACAAAATACTTCCAGAGATAAACAACAAGTCCTCCAGAAATCATACCAGCAATAATTCCATATTTATTAGCTCTCTTCCAATAAAGTGAAAAGATAATTGCTGGACCAAAAACCGCACCAAAGCCTGCCCAAGCAAATGAAACAATGTTAAATACTGAACTATTAGGGTTCCATGCAATAATGATAGCAATAGCTGCGATACAAATAAGTGTAATACGTGCTGCAAGCATAGATGCCTTTTCTGAAAGCTTAACTCCAATAACATCCTGAATAATGTTTTCAGAAACAGCTGAAGATGCAGCAATAAGCTGTGAATCAGCAGTTGACATTGTAGATGCAAGAATACCTGCAATAATAATACCTGCAATCAAAGCAAAGATAAATCCATGCTGAGAAATTGTATTAGCAAGAACAATCACTAAAGTTTCAGCCTTAGCAGCACTTGTTAAATCAGCATCGTCAAGAAGACTTTCAAGGACTCCGGATTCTGTCATTGCTCTACCAACAATACCAAGGAAAACTGCTACTCCAAGAGAAATAACAACCCAAACAGAAGCAACTCTACGAGAAATCTTAAGCTTCTTAGGATCCTCAATAGCCATAAATCTAAGAAGTATATGAGGCATACCAAAATATCCAAGTCCCCATCCAAACATAGTAATCTTATTGAAAATACCGTATGGATCAGCACCGCCAGAAACATTATTATGTGTAAAATCTAAGCTAAGTATTCCTGGTAAATTATTAGCATTATCAATAACCTGATCAATTCCACCAACACTACTAATTCCATAAATAAGTACTACGATAAGAGCAATACTCATAACGATAGACTGAATAAAGTCAGTCTTAGAAGCCGCAAGGAAACCACCAGTTGTTGTATATCCAATGATAATAAATGCAGATACAATCATAGCCATCTGATAGTTCGCTCCAAAAAGCGAATGAAAAAGCTTTCCACAGGCAGCAAAACCAGAAGCTGTGTAAGGAATAAAGAAAATGATAATAGCTAAAGCAGAGATAACAATAATAACATTATGCTTATCTCCAAATCTTTTCTTCAAATATTCAGGAAGCGTAATTGCCTCAATTTTTGCTGTATAATTTCTAAGTCTCTTTGCAGTAAAAAGCCAGTTCAAATATGTTCCAACAATAAGTCCCATTGCAGTCCATCCTGCGTCTGCGACGCCCGAGAAATACGCAAGTCCTGGAACACCCATCAAAAGATAGGAACTCATATCTGAGGCCTCAGCACTCATCGCTGTAACAAGTGGTCCAAGCTTTCTACCACCAAGGTAAAAATCTCCGACATCATTAGTGTTTCTTGAGCTCATAAATCCAATTATAAGCATTCCAATGAGGTATAAGACGATAGCAACGACTATACCTATTTGTGAAGTTGTCATGGTTTAAATTACTCCTTTTAATATATTCAAATCTCCCTAACAAGATTTGGTCTCTTAATTTATAAAAACTCTGCGCAAGTTATGAAAAAAATGTGCCATCTATGCCCCAGTTATGTGGAAAAGAAATAATGTCCTTTGGTAAAAGCCTTTAATAAAGCTAAAACAGATACTATTTCTAATGTCGCACAAATTTTATCTGCAATACAAACAATGGTACTTTCCTTGTATAAAGGTGGAGTCGTAATATTAAGCGGAAACATATGTTTTAAAATAATATCCTTCTCAATATCATTTAACTCAAAATCCCTCTCAGCATTTTTAAGGGACCTCTTCGCATGTCTAAATCCATGAAGAAAATGATTATCATCCTTAACATGCCAATCATATAAAAAATAATCATGAAGAAGGGCACCTCTAACAAGAGAACGTTCATCAACCTTCATTCTAAAAGTTTTCGCAATTAAAAGACTCATACAAGCCACAAAAAATGAATGCCAATAAACAGAAATATTTCCATGTTGTATGCATTCTTTTTCAATCTGCATATTGTCAGAAAGTAATATATCAAGTCCATGGGATGTAACTCTGTTACTAATCCTTTTAGCTAAAGTCATCCTTTCCTCCTTTTCAAATTTCAATAAAAATGAACAATATTTATGCCTAACTCACCTCTTAGATACTGTGCTCCAATACCACTACTCTATTATATACCGAATCAAAAAAACTTCATACCTTATTAAACCAAAATATTAAAAATAATGCAACAAAAATAGTACATAAAAACCGATATTTACACATTCAAATGTAAATATCGGCCTCATACTAAAATCCTAATTTAATTATTTAAGTTCGTAACCAGCTTCCTCTACAGCAGCCTTAAAATCTGCAACTGAAACTGTCTCAGGTGCTTCAACCACAGCAATTCCCTTCTCATGGCTGATTTCATTAACCTTAACGCCCTCAATTTTTTCAAGTTCCTTCTTTGCATGAGCCTCACAATGCTCACACATCATTCCCTCAATATTAAGTGTAACTGTCATCTTGCTACCTCCTTCGTTAGTATTATTATTTTTATCCGAATTATCATCGGAATTATTTACATCACTACCAGAATCTGCCTTGTATCCACTCTCAAAAGTTTCCTTAGAATCTGCCTCAAGAAGCTTCATTCCTTCAAACCTAGAG
>JAILNN010000014.1 GCA_024691565.1 Lachnospiraceae bacterium
TCTTAGGCAACGCAAATCGGTAAATTGCAATAGTTCTTCTAACTTCTTCTTCAGAAAGGACCGGCATATTCTCCATTGGAGTTCCCTTAACAGGATTCAAAATATTGATAGGCACACTCTGGACATCGAGTTCACTAATAGCAAGCGCCATATCAATTCTATCCTCAAATCTTTCGCCAATTCCAATAATTCCACCACAACAAATTTCAAGACCAGCCTTCTTCGCTCTAGCAATTGTCTCCTTCTTCTGCTCATAAGTATGAGTCGTGCATACCTCTTTAAAATACCTCTCTGAAGTCTCTAAATTATTATGAATTCTCTCAACTCCAGCATCCTTAAGTTTCTTAAATTGTTCCTCAGAAAGAAGTCCAAAAGAAGTACAAAGATGAACATCAACTTCTGCCTTAATTCTCTTAATTGTTTCACATGCAGAATCCACTTCTTTTTCAGAAAGAGCCTTACCACTCGAAACAATACAGTACCTAGGGATTCCAAGTTCTCCATGTCTCCTTGCATCCTCTAAAATTTCCTCAGTTTTCCTCAAAGGAAACACCTTAACGCTCGCCTTATTCTTGTTACATGTCCCCTGCGAACAAAACTTACAATCCTCAGGACACGCCCCACCTTTACCGCTTATAATGCTACAAAGTTCAAATTTATTTCCTGTAAAATGCTCACGAATTTCATTCGCCGCCTGCGAAAGTTCCTCCAAATCCGCTTCCACAAGAAAAAGGAGCTCTGCCTTAGAAAGAGCCCCACCATTCAAAACCTTATTCTTCAATTCCTCAATAGTATAACCAGCCATAGTTATCACAATTCCTTTTCTTCAAATTCAAAGACAATAAATTCCCACCCTAAATCTACTCCCACCTTAAGAGTATTTTCTCACTTAAAAAGTGTTAGATTTACCCACCCATAAATAAGACTATTGACCAATCTGTCTCAACCTCGAAATCTGTGGAATTAATTCCCAACATCCACTACCTTAAAATAAGATTATTGACCAATCTGTCTCAACCTAGTAATCTGTGGAATTAATTGCGCAGCAACCACTACCTTAATACAATCAATAACGATAAATGGAAGGAAGCAAGCAGCGAACGCAGCCATAAAACTTGTATGCGCAAAAATCATATACCAAAGAGTTCCAATCATATCAACAAGAACCGCTGAAATTACAGCAAAAATCGTATACTTAATTCTTGAATAATTCTTTCCACCTGTAAAAGGAGAAATCATCAATGCAACAATTAAAAATGAAAATGTAAATCCACCAAGTGGTCCCATCAAATATCCTATTCCCGCATTTCCACCAATAAAAACAGGAATTCCAATCGCTCCAATCAAAATCCAAACTCCAATAATTGTTGCTGAATTTGCAATAGGGAACGAAAGAACAATAATTGTTATAACAAAGTTAAGCATTGTCAAATGCATTCCATTTGGAAGCGGAATACTAACATACGCACTCACACAGAGAATTGCTGTCATAAGCGCCATAATTACAAGATTCTTTGTACTAAAAAGTTTGTCCGTATTTGTATTTGAATTAAGATGAATATCATTTTTTGAATTCTTCTCAGCATCCTTTTTAATATTGTTTACTGTACTACTAATTTCACTCATAGTAATTTCCTCTTTCCTTTGTTTTTTACGTCGGGATTACTTGATTTTACCCTACTCCGCCGTAGTAAAATCCTAAAATCCTTATTTCCGACACACAAGATAATAAAGCATCCCCCTCTTTTTGTCAACCTTAATTTTAGAAAGGTTGACAACTACCTAATCCCCACATTTCCTAATAAAAACCACCTTCCCCAAAAGGTTGACAACCACCTAATCCCCCACATTCCCTCTCCCCACATTTTATCCCCACATTTTTTCATTACAAATAGTGCATTTTCCTTAAAAAAGTGATATAATCTAATCAATTATTGTCGAAACCACTAAAAACCTGTAATCAACGCCTAAAATATAGGCCCGAATATATAATGAAAAATGAATACTTGAAAAAGATAGGGACGGAGGAATATTCGAATGGAAAAACGCTTGCATTATAATAACGAAATATTACATACCATTTTAATAGTTGACGACGAATTGATAAATCGGGAGATTCTAGGCGCTATGTTAGAGGATGACTATAATCTTCTATTTGCAGAAAATGGCGAGGTCGCCATGGAGATACTAAACTCAGGGACGAACCGAGTATCAATGGTTTTAACAGACCTCATGATGCCAAAACTAAATGGCTTTGAATTAATTCAGGAAATCAAAGCAAATCCACGTCTAGCGCCTATTCCAATAATGGTTCTTACTTCAGAAAAGGATGCCGAAGTAAAAAGCATCGATATGGGTGCCGTCGACTTCATACAAAAACCATATGATGCGCCTGAAATCATCAGAAGTCGAATCAAGCGAATGATTGAACTTTCCGATGACCGCAGCATCATCCGTTCGACTGAACGAGATCAGCTAACAAATCTTTTAACGAAAAATTTCTTCTTTGAGTACTGCTCAATTATGGAAAAATTTCATCCAGAAAGAAGCATGGACGCAATAATAATAGACATCGACCACTACCATCTCATGAACGAGATTTATGGTCGTTCCTTCGGTGACTCACTTCTAAAGAAAATTGCTGACATCATAAAGCACTTCTCAAATGATAATGAGGGAATTGCCGGACGCGGCGAAAATGCAACCTTTTATATGTATTTGAATCATCAAGAGGATTACAACGATTTCATAAAAATCCTCAACAAAAAATTGACTGATGAGTTCAACTCAAATCACGTCCATATCCGTATGGGTATCAATTTGAAGAAAGGTGAAAATGCCGACATAACAAGTCTTTTCACAGGTGCACGTCTTGCAAACGACACAATAATCGGCCAGTTCCATAAATCAATTGCCTACTTCGATGAAAACCTTCAGGAAAAGGCCTTCTTCCAAGAACGCCTAATTCATGATATAAACACAGCAATCGAAGAAAAGCAATTTATTCCATATTTCCAACCAAAATATAGCATACAAGGCGACAAAAATGTTCTAAGTGGTTGTGAAGCATTAATCAGATGGAATCACCCAGAACTGGGTATGATTTCACCAAATTCCTTCATAAATCTCTTCGAATCAAATGGCCTAATTCAAATGGTTGACACCTTCATATGGAACGAAGTTGCAAAACAAATAAAACACTGGAAAGAAACCCTAGGAATGTCAATTCCAATATCTGTCAACGTTTCAAGAATTGACTTTTTTGACCCAGGGCTCTCAGATAAACTGATAAAACTAATTGAAGAACATGGACTATCCTTCGATGATATCCACCTAGAAATAACAGAGTCGGCTTATGTCGAGCATCCAGAAACAATAATTCAAATAATAGAAAACTTAAGAAGTAAGGGATTTGTAATCGAAATGGATGATTTCGGAACTGGGTATTCCTCACTCGGCGTACTCTCCTCAATCCCAATCGACATCCTAAAAATCGATATGAAATTTATACGCTCAATGCATGACAACGAAAAGAATCGTCGAATGGTCGAAATCATTATGGACATCGCAAAAATGCTAAATGTCCCAGTCATCGCAGAAGGTGTTGAAACCCAAAATCAGTATTCAGACTTAAAGGGTCTCGGCTGCGAAATGATACAAGGGTACTACTTCTCAAGACCAGTACCAAGCGAAGAATTTGAACAGATTCTCAAAGAAAAAATGTATGTATAAAAAAGCAAGGCCCGTAGGCCTTGTTTTTTTACTTCTTTTTTAGATTCAACAATTTAGTTTTATTCTTTTAGTTTTTAACCTTACAGATATTGCTCCACTTTCCGTAGGTAACATCTCCATCGCTTTCCTTGTAAGCTCTTACACGTACATAGTAATCTGTATCCGCCTTAACATACTTTTTTATTCTAGTTTTATGTTTTTTGCCGTCATTGATAGTTTTACTGATTTTTGTTGAAAAAGATTCATATTCAGAATACTGCACTTGATAACCATCAGCTTTTGCAACCTTTATCCACATAATATCGAATTCATGTTTTTTAATTCTTTTGACTGATTTAATCTTTACTTTTTTCAGTTTTGAACGTCTTGGATGAATTGTATTAGGGTCTACAGTAGTTGCAGGAGTTACATTTTCAACCTGAGTAGCCGGCGCCTGGGTAACCGATGCCTGACCTATTAGAGCCTGGGTTAATGCAGTATCATTTGATGCAGCATCAGTTGGTGTTGTATCAGTTGGTGTTATATCAGCTGTTGGAACCTCAGGTACTGTAATCTTACCTGTCGATTCTTCAGGTGCCTCAGGATTAAGCTTAGGAATACTTATTGCTATTGTCTGAGCTTTAAATAAAGAATTAGCAAACATAGCTGTATATACTATCTCACCCATCTCATCTAATGTAGCTAGTGCAGTAACCTCACTGATGGTGTTTACCGTCTCCGTCACCTCATGTTCTGAACAATCTTCATCGCAATTCAAACAAGTTACCGTAGCAGTGCAGGTATCATAAGAATCACTCCACTTATAACTTGGTTTTCCATATTCATGTCCTGTAGCAGGGATAATCCAAGAACCCTTCTCAATCTCTTTTTCTCCATCTGCATCAGCATAATATCTACCGCAGTCTTTGCAATAATAATATTCTGTGTTTCCTGCCTCCGTACAGGTAGCTGCATTAGCCTCTACTTTTGTGAGACCACTTTGGTGGGCGCATTCAGAACGTTTGATACTTACATAAATTGAATCTGATGTGTAATTATTGACATCTTGTCCTGTGTAGACAGCCGTTCCTGTTACTGCTTCTCCTACTGGAAGTTCCAATGAAGCTGTATCATCTGACCACTTCCAATCCCCTTCCAATATATCTGTCTCACCTACTGTCTTACAAACATAATCCACTTCATATTCTGTATCCGGTGCTGATGGTTCATCAAATATATCCGCCTTTGTAATTGTGATAGATCCACTACCAACTTCGCAACCATCGATTAGTATTATATTATCGCAAACAACCTCTGCATAATAATATACATTCTCAATAGTTCCCACTTCCGTAAGGGTTGGTGCCTCAGTATCACCAGCCTCTTGATAATTTTCATCATCCAACTCGTTCTTTGTACTGTAATATATTTTAACATAGTTAAGTGGAAACTCTGTAGTTTCTATAATTTCATCCTCTGTACTAGGTTCATCTATCTCACTCGTTCTTAAAATAATAGCCTCATAAGGGTCTATGTATTGACAACTCTCTAGGCTAACATTTAGGCCATGCCCATTACCATCATAAGTACCATTGTAATCTGTAACCTTAAGTTCTGCATATGCCGCTAAAATAGATACTTCACATAGTTTTATTTCTAAATCATTGTAATTCTTGTTATCAGAAATACGCATATAAACACAGTAATTGCCTCTATCTGTCCTTTGAGGAATTTCTTCACTATAAACCAAATCTTCCGGGATTACATCCTCAGAACATTTATCAACATATTCTGTCGCAAACTCAAACTGCATATTCCAAAAATCTTCCTTAAGAGCATCTATATTATCTTCATTAATTAGGGCTTGTGACTGACCATTATATATTAAACTCGAGTTAAGGCTCAAGCATTCTTTTATAGCCTCAATGCTATCTGGATCAAAATCAATTTTATTAATATCCACACTAACTTGACCATTATAATACAAATTGTCATGTTCAAAATAATAATATACTGTCGTGTCTACAACATCAGTAAAACTTGGAACTTCTGTCGTACCAAGATCTTTATAATTACTGCTATCTATATATTGATCACTGTAATATAAAGTACCTTCTTTACTCAGTACTTCTTCTATTATTTCTATACTTGCATCATCACTATCAAGAAGGTGATATATAGCTGAATCTACTTCCAATTGGTGGCTATATCCATCATAAGCAACATCTATATTTAGATCATCAGTCGAGGTCTTACAGTCAAGTTTCGCTTTCTCGATAACCTTACTTCCCAAATATACAGGATCCATACCTTCGCAATAAGAATTTCCCTCTATCATATACCATAGATGATACAAGCCTGCATCGGTGACTTCTGGTACAGATTCACTCCAGCTAAGTTCAGATAAGTCTATAGAATCCAAGCTTTCGCCCTCATTAGTCCCCTTATAATATGCATATTTAATAGTTGGAAGCATTTCATCATCCAACACAACACTATCCAACTCTCCCTCTTCAAGCAATTCCTGTGGCTCAGTGTCATAGATTAGGTCATCTTCCACTATTTCCGGCTCATAATCAAAGGTGTAATCTTCATCATATGCTCTTTTTTTAATAATTACAGGACAATATAAGTCAAATCCACCAATAGCTTCATAGTTATCGGTATCTTCAGGTATAAAGTCAACCCAAACTAATTCACCGTTTTGAATAACGTCTTCAGTAATCGGATCATCTATACCTATACCATAAATATTTTGTAACATCTCCTCATCCCAACAAAATTTTCCATTAATTTTTTCACCTGAAAAACAGTTAGTTAATTCTAAAGTAGGCACCTCAATATCAGACAATTTTTGTCCTGCTTTAATACAAATAACATCATCGAACGATGGTGGTGTAGATTCACAAATCATTGGATTATATTTAGAAATCCCCTCATAGATTTCGTAAGCTGAAAATGTGTAAGTAAGATCTGATTCATCAATTATAAAATTATTTTTACTGCTTTCGGACGGAGTAAATATAGCAGTATAAATCGCATCATCATCACCTATTTTGGGTATCATATCAGGATTTTTCCAACTCCATTTCCCAGGAACATCAGGTGTGCTATAAATATAAAGTTCAAAATTTTTTAAAGACTTACCATAATATAAATTTTCAGGATCATGAACATAAATACTTGGTTCATCCGGTATTTCATAAGCTTTTTCTATGGTAAATTTTTTTTCAAGGACCACGCCTCCCCAAACCATGCAGGCATAATAATCACCAGCATTATATGGTGATTCTCCCAACATATTTTTTTCAGAGTCTAAAAAGAATACTTCAGGCTTTCCTTCAAGTCCAGAAACCTCCTCTTCAGGATAACCTTCTACTGTTGCTTCAACAGGATCTCCACTGTATTCCAGGTTATCTGAGTATATATTTGTAACACTAATTCCGACCCTTATAACATTCTCTGAATCATTAGAATATATGGCTTCAATATATTCACCATCTTCGCTTAAAGCATAAGTCCATGCATCGACTGCCTCCGCAGCTTCAGCCATGGAATATGGAGATTGGACCACTTGGATTATCAGTGCTAGTATTAAGAAAAATACTATATGTCCCTTTCTTGATTGTGTTAAGATTCTTTTTTTCATTTTTTCCTCCTTCTTCTTGTAAAAATAAATAGTTAATATGGTCTACAACCAGCTATAGTATACTCCTTTATTTAATTTGAATCAATGCGCCATTAATTACAAAGACATTGCACGAATTTTTGCATAGCTTTCTGCAACAAAACTTATTTCTACTTCATCTCCATAAATTTCTCATATTCAGCTTCAAGTTTCTCCAAATATGTGGAATAATCCACCTCTTCCTTCGCCCTAAGTAACTCAGTCATTTCAGAAATAGGCTCAGAAAGCGGAGTTAAAGCTAGATTTGAAAGAGCTCCCTTAAGACCATGAGCACACTCAAATGCCTTATCATAATCCTTCGCATTAATCGCCTCTTTTAACTCCAGAAACCCCTTATTATCAACGGTTCCAACAAGCATCAAATACAAATTTTCCTTACCTGCACACCTTTTCACACCAGTATCAACATCCGCTCCAAATTCTCTCAAACTCTCAATTGTAATCATAGCAATCCTCCATTGTATAAATTTTCACGTCATAGCTAAATTAATTATATCATCGAGAACCAAAATGTCAAAAATAATAATAATCCAAATAAATCTTAAAATGTAACCGCTGACACGAGTGCCTTTATCTTCGCTTCTGATTTCTTCCCTGGTTCATCTTCAGAACCAGACATGATATCAATATAATCTGGTGCGATATTTCCGACGATATCGCTCACATTGTCCTCTGTAATTCCTCCTCCAATAAGCACAGGCTTCCTAGAATCGGCTGCAATACCTTTCAGAAGTGATGCAATGTCCGCCTCCGAAATATTGATTCCGCTCTCAGCCGCATTTCCAGCCTCTCGACTATCGAAGAGAATCCCCTGAACATTCGATTCTTCAAGCATCTTCGCAATTCGCTGAATATCAGATGTACCAAACATTTCCCTTCGAGACTTAGGATTAAGAGGAATACTTCTAATTGCCTGAACTCCGATTTTCTTGAGTTCCTCCGCAATCGCATCCGTCTCTTTAAAAGTTTCTGTATAATGAATTTGAATATAATCCGTTTTTAACTCATTTGCGATATTCATCACCTTTCTGAGTGAACCACCTGTCACAACCACATTTTTTGTATAAGGCGAGCGCGCGCTCTGAAAAATTTCCTTCGCTCTCTCTAACTCCAAATTCCACGGAACATTCACAGGATAATCAACCACAACTCCCGCAATATCAACATAATAATCCTCAACCAATCTATAATCCTCAGGATTCATAATTCCGCAGAGTTTGATACCCGTACTTCTAGAAATCGCCCTATATGCCTTTTCAAGATCAGGCGCATTTAAAAGTGCAGTACCAACAAGTGCTCCAAAAGCCCCATTTTTAATTACATCACGAACCTCAACGCCGTTCTTTATTGAACTTTCACTAATCACAAGACTCCCCTCAGGTGCATATGAAAGGAGGTTCTTCGATGTGTTAAAATCCCCATTATCACGCTCAAGCTCCAAAATATTTCGATTGTTTATGCCTATAATTGGCGCATTTAGCTCAGCCGCCCAAATAAGCTCCTCCTTATTATGTGTCTCCACAAAAGGCGTAACACCAAGTTCAATCGCAATCTTATATAACTCATGAAGCTTTTCTTTTCCAAGACATGAATACATCAAAAGTATCGCTGATGCTCCTGCTGCCTTGGTTTCTTCGATATCCTTCCCTGTCTCAATAAAATCTTTTCTCAAAACAGGAACAGTAACACTTGCACAAATTTCTCTCAAAATATCCATGGAACCATGAAACTCTTTTTCCTCAGTCACCACAGATAAAACAGGAGCCTTGGCTCTTTCCAAACAACGCGCAATATCCACCGGATTTCTTCCATGCATAAGGTCTCCGTCCTTAGGCGAAAAACACTTAATATCCGGAATAACCGGTTGAAATTTAGTCCTATCAACATTTTTCAACGCTTCAACAAAACGTAAATTGGTCTCCATGCCAAGCCTCCCATCATATTTATAACGATTCAAGCGCCATCAAATTATTTATAACGATTTGAACGCTCCTTAAGTGCCTCAAGTGTTGCAAGTGCTTTTCCACTATCAATAATCTCAGCAACCTTTTTAATTCCGTCATTAAAGTCAGTCGCCTTATCACCAATAATTAAAGCTCCTGCAGCATTCAAAAGAACTGCATCTCTCTGTGGACCAGTAATCTTTCCTTCAAAAACGCCACGAATAATTGACGCATTAACATCAGGAGTACCAGTCTTAATATCCTCAAGTTTACAACGATTCAAACCAAAGTCCTCAGGTTCAATCTCATATGTCTTAAGTTCGCCATCCTTAAGTTCAACAACCTTAGTCTTACCAAGAAGTGAAATCTCATCAAGTCCATCCAAACCATGAACAAACATAGCTCTTGTATATCCAAGTTCTCTAGCAACGTGTGCAACCTGGTCAAGAAGCTCAACCTTATATGTTCCAAGAAGGTGTCTTGGTGCATAAGCTGGATTGATAAGTGGTCCAATAATTGTATAGAAAATTGTCTTAATTCCAAGTGCTGATTCAGGTGGAAGAACCTTACCCATAACTGGATGGAAAAGTGGAGCATAAATAAATGCAATATTGATTTCCTCGATAAGTTCAGCAGCCTGCTCTGGTGTAAGATTAATGTTAATGCCAAGCGCCTCTAAAACGTCAGCACTACCTGAAAGACTTGAAATTGAACGACTTCCATGTTTAGCAATTGGAATTCCAGCAGCTGCAGCAATAAGAGCAGTAGCTGTTGAAATGTTATATGTGCTAAGTCCGCCACCAGTTCCGCATGTATCCATCATTTCAGCAGAAACATTTGGAGTAATAGGAATACAATTCTTTCTCATAGCCTTAGCTGTATATGTAATTTCCTCAAGTGTAGGTCCCTTCATAGAAAGTGCAACCAAAAATCCTGAAATCTGTCCTTCTGTAAGCTCGTCATTTTTAATACCATCAATAACCTCAAATACGTCAGCTTCTGTAAGATCCTCATGATTAGTAAGTTTTTGTAAGATGTCTTTAAACATATTTCCCTCTCTTTCTGCGCCCTCTCGCGCCTCGTTGCAGCTCCTCCACAACGAAATAAAATTTTTCTTCGCGCATAAATCAAATCAAGCAATAACCCAAGATTCGAACCCAAACAAATCATCTTCTTCGCTCCGAATCAAATCAAGCAATAACCCCAGATTTAAATTCACGCACATCAACTTAGAGTTAGGGACAAAAAAAACCTGTCCCAAAAATGCTGGGACAGGATATAAATTCGTAATCTATGAATATATATTTCTCCTGCGGTGCCACCCGGCTTGACGAAAAATCGCCCTCTTAATACATACAATCATATGCTGACATCAATGTTTATGGCCATGTGTAAAACACAAACATCTAACGAAGTGTCCACTCCGTCTCACATACTCTTATAAAGAAAACAACGAAACTCTCATAATCCGTTATCGCAAAACCCTATAATTTCTGCTCGCCCTCAGAAGTCCATTCAGTCAAATTATAACCTGCCGTTTCTCAGCACCAACGGCTCTCTGTGAGGAATCAAAAAAGACTTACTTACTCTTCTTCAACGGTTTAATATTTTCTTTTCCATCGGGTAAACATCATCTAGTAAACAAAAACTAGAAAAAATATAGCATTATTATTTAGAGTTGTCAACAAAAAATATGTTATATTATAGCTATATTATAGTTGTTTACGGCTGGTCATCACTATTTTCTATCTCAAAAATGTCATTTCTTCACCATCTCTCCCATCCCTTGTAAATATTTTTTTCACTTTTTGTCTAAGTCCTTGAAATTCTTGCAAAAAAAACATACATAGATTATACTTATTCTAACTGTTTTAATCTGCGGAAATATCGACTATTCAAGAGTTTCCGCCAATGGAGGGGAGCACGATGACGCTAGCAAATATTTACAAGTGCATAAGCTTTAGAATCATATTTGTGATTGTAATTACGCTATCAATCACTTTTACATCCACGCCTCTCTCTGCAAAAAACATATCTAATTCAAATTTACTAGCAAGCTCCGATTCACTAACTATGTCTGACTTCTATGATATTTACTACTCAGGGGCAGGCTACTCTTCATATAACAATCTGACAATTTCCGATGCCTCAGATTTTCAATATTTCCAATCACTTTTAAACTCAGGTTGCACCTTTGAAGGCATCACAATAACCCAGACCTGCGATATTGCTCTCTCATCTTTCACATTTAAATATGATGAGACCGTCAAAAGAATTTGCATCTACGACGAGTCAAATTCACTTGTTGCATGTTCTGATTCAGATGGCTATTTTTATGATTCGCTGACCCAAAACACCCCAGAAACACCAGCGCAGCTCGGCCTTTCCAAATGCCTAATCAAAGGAAATGCTTCCAAGAATTTCAAAGGTGTTTACAACGGAAATTCACATACAATTTCAAATGCACTTTTGCAAAACACAAATCCAAGTTATACAAACTCAGAAAATACTACACTTCAAATTCATACAGGAATTTTCGGGAACCTAGATGAAACTTCATCAAATTATTTATATGATTTTTCACTCAAAAATTCATGTGTAGTAAATGCATATGGAGCAATCGCTGCAAGCATTACATGCGGTAATTCAGGTTTCTTTGAACTTGAAAATTACGGCGCTGACATAAATCGAAATGTATCAGTTTCAGATACCTTATTTTTTATCCATGCTTCACAAACCTATGATTCAGCTTCAATGTTTGGTGAGTTGGTTAAATACGGTGGAATCGCTGCCGACCTTCAATACACTGGTGGCTACAGCATTTCTTCTTCAAACTTCATAGTCGAAAATGACGAAGAAAATCCAAATGACTATTTTCGTTTAGGCGCAATTTGTTCAGACGGAATCAGCCTGCACGATTGTCAAACAAAAGATATAGAAATCACTGCAACAAATGAAGCCAAAAATCAGGATCTTGTTTTATATATTGGTGGTCTTGCATCAACTTGCAGCAATCTAAATAATTGCACCTCAGACACAGAAGTAAAAATCAGCGATACAATCTTTAATTATGGTGGAATTTCAAGCGATTGCAATTCAGATACCTCAAATAGAAGCTTGATTTCAAACTGCACAGCAACCGGAACGCTTACAGCTTCAAGTGAAAATATTTTAAATGCTGAATATGGTGGAATCGCAGCCCTTCCAGGCTTTAATAAAGATATCGTTGATTGCGAAAATAACATAACAGCTTACCTTACAAACTACACAGGTAACTTTGGTGGAATCACAGCTTACTCAGATGCCATGATTCAAAATGATACAGAATTAAACATAAACCATTGCATAAATAATGGTAATGTAAATTTAGATTATTCAGTATCGCAATCAAACACTGATAACTCAACTTCAGCAGCTTATATCGGTGGAATTTTAGGCTCAGCCGTCAATTCTGTAAAAATAATTAATTGCATAAATAACGGCGACACAAGTGCTGGTTCAAATTCAGGTTCAACCTCAGATCTCGCCGCCAACTTTAATTTATACTCTGGTGGAATTCTTGGTCATTCAAGCGCACCATCAGCATATAAACTAATAAATAATATAAACTATGGAAATTGCAATTCTAGCGATATTACTTTTGGTGGATTAGTTGCCAATTCAATCAATGAAACTTCCACCGAAAATCTAAGTCCAAACGCATATAATTTTGCAAACCTAAATAAAACATTAGATAATGTTTTAGATAGCGAAACTACTGTAGAATCCACCTTAATCGGTGACTCAACTTCCGTAAACCTAAATTATGGATTTATTTATTCTGAAAGCCTTACTCCAGCTTTAATCGAGGTAGAAAACCTCCCAACTGAAGTAAGTCTAAGAAATTGCTATTATAAAAATGATTTACAAGAAATTGCAGATTCGATGAATACCTGGATTAAAAATTCAGAAAATTCAGACTATCTCAAAGTAGAAGTATCAGAAGGGAAGCTAATCTTCGGCGATTCAAGTCCGTGCGAAACAAAAGCACCAAGTGCTTCACCAAGCGCAACGCCTAGCGCTTCACCTAAGAGTTCAAGCAGTCCGAGTCCTAGCGCTTCGCCAAGCGCTACACCAAAGAGTTCAGGTATTCCGAGCCCTAGCGCTTCACCTATGAATTCAGGTAGTCCTAGCGCTTCGCCAAACAGCTCAAGTAATCCAAGTGCCTCAAATTCTCCGGATACTTCTGCTGTTCCAGACACTTCAAGTGCACCAGATAGTTCGGAAAACCCAAGTGCCTCAAATGAACCTGCTAACACTAGTGCTCCAGATATAAGCACTACAAACGATCCTGCTAGCTCAAGCACTCCAAATTCAAACGCTTCAAGTGAGCCTGCTGGTTCAACAAACCCGGATTCATCCAATGCGTCTGACAATTCTGGCACCACCGAAAACTCAGATAACTCTAGCACTACCGAGACTCTTAAAAACTCATCCAGTTCACAAAGTGCCACTGCATCACCAACGCCAACAAGCGCTTCAGATGCAAGTACTACTGTTACAACTACAACTGATGAAACCGTCGAGTCTCCAAAGAATCTCAAAATCACATATGATAAAAAACTTCACCCAATTTTAACCTGGGACGAAACTGAAAACGCCGATGGTTATTCCATCTACCGTTCACAAAAAAAGAATAAAAACTTCATTGAAATTTCGACAACATCGGACAATGAATTTAGTGATACAAATGCGAAAAAAGGTAACAAATATTTTTATAAAATAAAGAGCTATATTAACACTGGCTCAGTTACCTATTCAAATCGTGGCGACATTGCAGCAAGCCGAATTTTAAGCTCTGACAGCAAAATTGTAAAGCTTGAACTTCCTTACTTTGAAGCACCAAAGATTTCATTAAAGAAGACAAAATCGTCTTCAAATTCAACCAACTACTTGAAGGTTTCATTCAAAAAATTTTCAGGAAGTTGCATGGAAATATATATCAAAAAACCGGGAGGAAAGTTTAGTAAACTCCCACTAAAATCATCCAAACTCTCCGACTATGGAAACAATCCATTGCTTTCATATTCAAAGAGTGGAACCAAGGTTAAAATCAAAGCCAGAACCTATGTTCAGGACGGCGACGAAAAGAAATTTAGCGATTACTCAAAGACATATTCAATAACCTTGTAATAACGCTTTCTTGAATGTAAATTCAATAACCTTGTAGAAATAATTAACTATAAACTCCGAAAGGAATCACCTTAATGGATACCACATATTGCATGGGATGCATGCACCCATTAGAAGATGGGCACAAATGCAAATACTGTCAATTTGATATCGAAAAATATGCTCCTGACGGACATGTAATGCCAGCAGGCACGATAATTGGAAATGGCCAATATTTAATCGGTCGTGCTCTCGGTCAGGGTGGCTTTGGAATAACATATATTGGAATGGATTTAAACCTCTTAAAGCAGGTTGCAATAAAAGAGTTTTTTCCAAAAGGAATGGTTGTGCGCGATTGCACCAAATCCCTGGATTTGCTTATATATGAAAAGCTCTCTGAAGAAGACTTTGAAAAGGGAGTTTCAGCCTTCCTTCGCGAAGGAAGAATTCTTGCGAGCCTCAAATCAAACGACGGAATTGTATCAATACACAATTTCTTCCGCGAGAATAACACAGCCTACCTTGTAATGGACTATGTCGAAGGCCAGACCTTAAAGAGCTATATCAATGCTCTCGGTCCAATGACTCTCGATGACACACTCGGCTTGATGAAACCAACCTTAACAAGCCTTTATTCTTTGCACCAAAAGAGCATAATCCACAGAGATATAAGCGCTGACAACCTTATTATTTCAGACATCAATCACTTAACGCTAATAGATTTCGGTGCTGCGAGAATCATAAATCCAAACAGCACCGTCACCTCAACAATCCTTTGTAAAAATGGATTTTCGGCGATTGAGCAATATAACTCAGACGGCTTCCTAGGCCCATGGACTGATATATACAGCCTTTGCGCATGTATATATTTCATGCTAACAGGAATCGTTCCACAAAATTCGACCAGCAGATATATCTCTGACGAATTAAAACCTCTTTCGGATTTTGAAAACCTCGCCTCTAACGAAGAGTGTTTGCCAATCCTATCAGCAATAATGAAAGGTTTAGAGCTTGACCCATCAAACCGTTTCACAAACATGAAGGAACTCTTCTACGCGCTATACAACGAGGAGATGCCAGTCACAGAGGAAGTAAAAGGCCTAAACACTGCCTTTAATCCATATGAAGCTAAGATTTCAACTTCAACTACTGACTCACCTTCGTTTTCAATTTCGAAGACCTACATACGACGCGGCCTAAAAAAAGAACGAAAGAAAATTCAACAGGAGAAAAACAAAAAACGAAATATAAAAATTCTAATATCAGCTATCATCATAGCTATATTAGGAATAAACCTCTACTTTTTTGCAGATAACATTGGTGTTTCAGAAGGCTTTTCAAACCTACTCACTTCCAAAAATGTTGATGAATCAAGTTCGGCATCTAGCGAAGACGAAACCTCAGATGAATCAAGTTCGGCATCTAGCGAAGACAGCGCTTCAGATGAATCAAATTTGTCCTCGAATGCAGACTCAAATGCAGACTCAAATTCAGATGAAAATTCATCTTCAGAAGAGGTAAATAATCCTGAAATTAAGATGGTTTCTGTTACAAATTTATCCAAAGAAAAAGCTTTAAAAAAGCTCAAAAAATCAGGATGTTTAGAGGTTAATGGAAAAGAAATAAAAGTGAAATTTATAACAAAAGAATCTGGCAAATATTCAAAGAAAATTGTTATAAATCAATCACCAAAAAAGAATAAAACTTTAAGCGAGTCAAGTAAAATTATCCTAACAATAAGCATTCCTGTAAAGGATAATGGCTCGACTACTACTGACACCAATTCGAATAGTTCTGCATCAAATAGCTCGAATTCAAGTAACTCAAGTTCAAACAATTCGAATTCAAACAGTAGTTCAGATTCAAGCAATAATTCAAACTCCACTAATAACTCAGACAATAGTTCCAGTGGAGGTAATGATAACGCAAACGACAACGATGTCGCAGGAAATTTAGATAGCATTCTCTAACTAAATTTTTCTCTAACTAGATTTTCAAAAAACAAAAATAAAAAGGATAAGAACCACAGAAAGGAATGAAAATATGCATACTGTAAGTAATACTCTAAGCAACCGTATAAAAAAAGTAACAAGAGATAATTCGAATTTCAAATTTCAAAATTTTAAAAACTATATTTCTAACAAGTATGAATTCGAAGAATTATATAAACTTGTTAAAGATCAAAATGTAATCGACAAGCGTACTATGAAAAAATGGTATTCAGATGACACATTTTCCGTTCCTTCAAGATATCAAATACTGAAAGTCTGTGTTGCACTTTCACTAAGTATTGATGAAGCCGAGGACTTTCTAATTAACGGTATTCAGTCATATTCATTTCAGATAAATGACTACCAGGAATTCATCTATATGTATGCAATTTCAAATTCACTTACCTATGACGAAAGTGCCGAAATGGTTGCATTTTTTGAAACAATGCTTACAGAAGATATACAGTTTTCACAATCATCTGACACCTTTAAATTAAAAGAAATCTTCGAATTGCATAAGCACGATTCTAAGGAGAATTTTTTAAAAGTAATGATAAAAAATATGCCATTATTCAAGGGATATAGCTTATCTGTTTTAAACACCTTCAAATCTCTTATGGATGATATTTTTGTCTATATACAACAGGATTCCGAAGATGAATTAAAACTTGATTTGCAGAGCACAAACTTCGATGAATGGAAACTAACCACAAAAAGAAACGAAGGTGAAACTGACCTTCAATATATTGAGCGCTACATTCATAGTGCGTCCAGGTCAAAGAAATCAAATGTTCCTGACAAGGATACATTGAAGCAGATTAGCTGGCTTGCTCACAAGGCATATGCTGCAAAAAACAAAAATACAAACTTAATCAAGGAATTATATTCAATTCCTCCGATGAACCTTCCATTTGATAAAAGTTTATTAACCGACAAAACACTTTCAGAACTCCTCTCAATAGGAGAACAAAAACAAATTCTTGTATCAATGAAAATAGGTTTAAAGGAAGCGATTGATGGAATAGATGAAGAAGCAATCAAAGAATACAAGAAAAAATTTAAATCTCAAAAGCAACGTGTCCATAACATCCAAAGGAACGACCTTCTTCCAATGATACACTACATTGCAACCAGAAAATATTTGCAGCAATGCTCGGATGAAGACACTTCCTATAATGAGAAGGCCGCTGTAAAATTCTTCGAGGCATATGCAAACACAATCCTCGACAAATGCCAGATGGCGCATATAAATAAAGCCTATGTAATGGACTATATCTTAATCTCATGCTTCACCAAGGATGAAATCTATTCCTTCGCCGATGCAATCGAGGTTTTACAATATACTTATAATTCTTTTTAGTGTAACTTTTTATTTCAAAACTCGCAGTTTTGTGGTATTATATTTTCATCAAAATACGATATCTACGGAGGATTGAGTTATGAATGATAAAAAAGTTGTCGTTGCGCTAGGACATAGCGCTCTTGGAGATACATTTCCTTCACAGAAGGAGGCCGCTAAACACTCTGCACAGGCAATTGCAGATATAATCGAAGCTGGCTACAGAGTTGTAATAACTCACAGTAACGGAACTCAGGTCGGAATGATTCACTCAGCAATGCGTGAACATAGCTTCTTTGAGCCAAACAATACAGTTGCACCAATTTCAATCTGTTCTGCAATGAGCCAGGGCTACATTGGCTACGACTTACAAAACGAAATCAGAACAGCACTCTTCGACAGAGGAATATATAGGTCTGTTGTAACCCTTGTGTCACAGGTTCGAGTTGATCCTTTCGATCCTGCATTTGGAACGCCAACAAAGCTTATTGGTCGCGTTATGGACAAGGACGATGCCGACAAGGAAATTGCAAAAGGAAACTTCGTAAAGGAAGTTGAAGGCGGCTACAGACGAATAATCGCTACTCCAAAGCCAATGGAGATTTATGAAAAAGATGCAATCAATGCACTTCTTAACGATAATCAAGTTGTTATCGCTTGCGGTGGAGGCGGAATTCCAGTGCTTCAGCAGGGCACAAGACTTAAGGGTGCCAGCGGAGTAATTGAAAAAGATTTGGCCGCAGAATGTATGGCAGAGTCTGTAAGCGCAGATGTACTCTTACTTCTCACAGGTGTTAAAAAGGTTTGCCTCAATTTCCAGAAAGAAAATCAGGTTGAATTAAATAAAATGACAGTTGCGGAGGCAAAGAAATATATTGAAGAAGGCCATTTCCAAAAGGGTTCAATGCTTCCAAAGGTTGAAGCTGCTCTTATGTTTGCAGAGTCACAGCTTGGAAAGCGTTCAATCATCACTTCTCTCGACTCAGCTCTCGAAGGCCTCGAAGGAAAGACTGGAACTGTGGTAACACTCTAATATACACATAGCATTGCAAACAACTCCAAAAGAGTCGTTGGCCATTAGAATCCGTATTCCTATAAAAGAAATTCAAGAAAGAACAAGAAACAAAAATGAATATATATACAAGCTTAAATGACGACTTCGCGCTCGAATCTCCTTCAGCAGTTTGCTTAGGAAAGTTCGATGGAATCCATCTGGGACATAGAAAACTATTTTCTAAAGTCCTTGAAAGCAACCTAACACCGGTTGTTTTCACCTTCACGGTTCCAAGCGAACCCTCGTCATTTAAATATATCTATACACAGGAAGAGAAAATTTCTCTCCTTGAAGGGCTTAAGATTTCAACACTCTACACAGTTCCCTTCGACATAAATCTAATGTGCATAAAGCCATATGATTTCATCAAAAAAATTCTAATCAAAAAGCTTAATGCAAAACTAATCGTCGTAGGACAAGATTTTAGATTCGGAAATAATCGTGAAGGCGATGTTGAATTCCTTATGAAATATGCACCTACTTTTGGTTATGAAGTAATCGCCCTCGATAAACTGAAAAAAGATACAATCGTGAGTTCAACAAGAATCAGAACTCTTTTGCAGTATGGAAAAATTGAGGAAGCAAACGAGCTTCTCGGCTCTGACTTTTTCTTTAAAGGGCGCGTCGTCCATGGGAAGGAACTCGGAAGAACAATAGGTTTCCCAACTGCAAATTTAAAAATTAATCCTAATAAAATTGATTTAAAAAATGGCGTTTATGCTGGAACGACCTTTGTTAATAACAGGGAATATAAAAGCATTTCAAACTATGGGATTCGCCCAACAGTGGATGGCAAAACACCAAACCTGGAAACCTATATTTATGATTTTAACGAAGATATTTATGATGCAGAAATCATCGTAAAGCTTCAAAAATTTGTTCGACCAGAAATGAAATTTTCAAGCGTTGAAGAATTAAAGAATCAAATCGAAAGAGATAAAAATAGCTATAAATGATTTAACTTTGGATGAAATTTTAAAATCAAAAATTTGTTAAATCAACAAAAAATAGCTACTGACTAGAAAGGAAATTTAGATGGCTCTAGATGGAACAACAATATCGGCTCTAACCGTAGAATTAAAAAATGAGCTTTTAAATTCACATATAACAAAAATATCTCAGCCCGAAAAGGATGAGATTTTAATTACATTAAATTCAAGAAAAGAAGTGACGGATGAGAATGGTGAGACAAAGCTTCAGCGTTTCCAAAAGCACTTAAGCATCTCAGTCAATCCTTCTCTTCCACTAATCTATCTTTCAGACACCAAAAGGCCGGCGCCTCTCGAAGCTCCGACCTTTTGTATGGTTTTAAGGAAACATATCGGCAATGGCGAAATCATCGACATTTCACAGCCAGGTCTCGAAAGAATAATTATCATCACAGTTGAGCACCTTAATGAAATGGGCGACCGTGTCCGTGTAAAGCTTATTTCTGAGCTTATGGGTAAACACAGCAACATAATCCTGTGCGACGAAGAGGACAATATAATCGACAGTATTAAGCATATAACCCTTATGGTTAGCTCTGTTCGTGAGGTCCTTCCCGGAAAGAAATATTTCATTCCAAACACCCTCGAAAAGCAGGATCCATTCGAGATTTCTGAGGATGATTTTCTTGAAATCCTAAAGCCTGAAGAGGATGTAAATCGCCTGATTTATAACTCCTTAACTGGAATCAGCCCTCTAATCGCAAGAGAGACAATCTTTAGGACAAGTCTTAATCTCGGACACCACCTTGGTGATAACGCTGGAGAACTCGATTTAACAGCCAAAAAGGCCCTGTATGAATCATTCAGCTCTCTAATGTCTTTAATTAAGAGCGAAAACTTCTCTCCAGAAATTATTTATAAAAAAGATAAACCAAAGGATTTTTCATGCCTTCACTTAAAGCAATATGATTCTCTTGAAAACTTCCATTCTAAGAGCTTTTCAAGCGTCTCTGAAATGCTTTTTGATTTTTACGCAGAGAAGAATGCATACACAAGAATCCGCGAGAAATCAGCGACTCTTCGCCATGCAACAACAACGGCGCTCGAGCGCAACTATAAAAAATTTGACCTCCAAAACAATCAAATGAACGATACCTTTAAGAAGGATAAATTCATGCATTATGGAGAACTAATTAACACCTACGGCTACACTCTAAAGGGTGGCGAGGAATTCTTAGAGTGCGTTGACTATCTCACAAATGAAACTGTGAAAATTCCTCTCGACAGCACTAAAAACGCTGCTTGGAATGCAAAACATTATTTTGAGAGATATGCTAAATTAAAGCGTACTTATGAGGCTCTTCAAACTCAAATCGAGGACACAAAGGCAGAAATCGAACACCTTGAATCAATTGCTGAATCAATTGAAACCGCGATGACAGAAGCAGATTTAAACCAGATAAAAGCAGAGCTCTCAGAATACGGCTACATGAAAAAGGTTACAGAACGCACCGCCAAAGGAAAAAAGAAGAAGCGCACCAACGAAAAGGCTGCCCCTCTTCACTATATTTCCTCAGATGGCTTCCATATTTATGTTGGAAAGAACAACTTCCAAAACGACGAATTGACCTTTAAATTCGCATCAAACGGCGACTGGTGGTTCCACGCAAAACATGCACCTGGTTCACACGTAATCCTTAAAACCGATGGAAACGAACCAACCGACAGAGCCTTTGAAGAAGCCGCTGCATGCGCCGCCTTCTATTCAAAATTAAAAGATACGACCAAAGCAGATATCGACTATGTTCAGAAGAAACATGTCAAAAAGCCAAATGCTTCAAAACCAGGCTTCGTAGTCTACTACACAAATTTCTCGATGACCGTAACACCAGGACTCGACGGACTAACACTTGTGTAAACACACAGAAAGGAAACATAGACCATGATACTCTCAGATAACCATATTCACACAAGCTTCTCAACTGACAGCAATGAGGCAATGGAAAATCAAGTATTAAAAGGTATTGAACTCGGTTTCACCTCAATGACCTTCACAGATCACATGGATCTAAACTACCCTTTCTTAGAGGAATACAAGGACCTTCCACAGCCAATTTTTGTCTTCGATACAAATGCATATCAAAAGGAAATCGACCGTCTAAACGAAAAATATGGCAATAAAATTCAAATCAAAAAAGGAATCGAGATGGGAATTAAGCCAGATATGCTTGAGTCAGGCAAGGCCCTATTTAACGATAATTCCTTTGACTTTGTAATCGCATCGACTCACCTTATTGAAAACTCAGATCCATACTACACCGAGTTCTGGGAAGGTAAGGATGTAAAGTCATGCCTAAAAACCTACTATGAGACCATCCTAAATAATATTTCAATATGGTCAGACTATGATGTTGTAGGTCACATCGATTACATGGTAAGATACGCACCAGACGTCCGCACACTTGCCACAAAATCTGCCATTAAAAAAAGCAGTGCACTCGCCGAAAACGAGGCACCTGCTACAAAATCTGCAGTTGAAAACAATACTTTCTCCACAACGCCCCTGGATCAAGCACTCGAAAACCACCTCTATGACAATTGGAACCTAATCGAAGAAATCTTAAAGAAGGTAGTTTCTGATGGTAAGGGAATTGAAATCAACACAGCAGGCTTTAAATATAACCTCGGACACCCAAATCCACATGAAAGAATTTTAAAGCTCTATAAGGCTCTTGGCGGTGAAATCATCACCGTTGGTTCTGATGCCCATGAATCAAAATACCTTGGACATGAATTTAAAAGAGCTGAAGAAATCCTACTAAACACAGGCTTCAAATACTACACAGAATACGAAAAAAGAGCGCCTAAATTCATAGCGCTCTCATAATAACACCCCTTAGTAGTCCTCTTCCAAGACACTGATTTCCATAAAATCAAAATCTATTTCATCAATAAAAGAGTCCTGAGTAAACCTGGTTTTAGAACTTCTCTTAAACTCATCAATATTCTTTTCAAGCCAAGTCGGATGGCTTAAATCTTCTTCCATGCATACCTTATCGACAGCCGCAAAAATCTTCTTCGTCCTATTGAGTTCAGAAAAATCCTCAACCGTATTATCCTTAACAAGTCTCCCTTTTTTATAAAATTTAAACCAAATCCTCATCTATTTTCACCATCTCTCCTAAACTTCTCGTAAATCGGCTGAGATACCCTCTGTCTCGTCATTTCAACCAATCCAAGGCCCGTCATATCAACCACCTTACACTTAACGCGGTCTTTCTTAGCTTCCTCACGAAGGACATCTATAACCTTATTCTTCATCTCATCATCCTTCATATCAATAAAATCGATAATAATAATTCCGGACAAATTTCTAAGCCTAATCTGCCTAAGCGCCTCTTTCGCTGCCTCACAATTCACCTCAAAAAATGTCTTCTCAGAATTCTTTTTATTTGAAATTGCCTTCCCAGTATTAACATCAATAACATTCAAGGCTTCTGTATGTTCAATAACTAAATATGCTCCACTCTTAAGCCAAACTCGATTCCTAAGCGCATCCTCCAAAATCTTATCCATTCGAAGGACATCTGTAAGCCTACCATCATTTTCTTCATCCCAAACGCAAATCTTCTCACTAAACTCAGAAACCTGATCTTCAATAATCTCTTTAATTTCTTCATCTGCAACCAAAATTTTATTAAGAGAATTTTTGTCGCAACCCTTAATATATTTTATAAAATCATACTCGCCCTTTTTCAAACAAGAAAAACAAGTTACGTGTTTTCCCTTCTCAATTAATGCTGCAAATTTTTTAAGTTTCCTCCTTAGCTCATCTGCCATTTTATCAAGGTTTTCGCCACTATTAGTTCGAGCTATAACTCTAAATTTTATTCCCAAAGAATTCTGAAAACTTTGACTATTTTTATCTTCCTCACCCTCAATATTTTCCAAAGTTTCCTTCTGAATTTCATCAAAAACTTCGCAAATCTTTTTCTTTAAATTTTCTCGAATTTGCTTATCTCTAATCTTGGAAGAAATTGAAATTAAATCTCCCCACCTTTGTTCCTCTAAATGAGCCTCTGCACCAGGACCTCCCTCGGCTCCTGAAACCTCGGCACTTAAATCCTCTCCCCCAATACCACTTTCAGCCACAATAACCGAATATACATTTCCATATTCAATGCTACCTGAAAGTGTAGGTGGTTTAGTCTTAATCGCGGTCTGCTTAACCTGAACTAAAATCTCATCTCCCTGAACAGGATACTTTTTCTTAGACTTTTTTTCAGACACATAAATAAAGTTATCCGCCTCCTTAAGTGGCAGATAACCCATTTCATCCTTCTTAAATTCGACAAAGGCTGCGTTAATATTCTTAACAACATTCTTCACCTTACCAACATAAATATCGCCGATAGAAACCTCTGATTCAACCTTCTCAAACAAGATATCGCTCGCACTATCTCCCTGAAAACCAACACAAAGAATTCCATCTTCTCTTTTTTTAACCGCAATCTTTATATCCATATTCATCCTTAAAATGCAAAATTCTATCAAAACAAAATCTAAGAATCCAAAATCAAACCCAAAATCTCAAATCCAAACAAGCCCAAAATTCTAACTATCCAATCTCTCAATTAACTCCAAAATCCTAGCCTTGCTATCACTAAAATTACTCTCATCCAGTTCAAAAATAATATCTCTTGTCTTATCAATAATCTTCTTCTCATTATCAAATCTCTCGACAAGACCAAGCTTCTTTTCATATTCCACCAAGTACTCTGAAACCCTCTTAATTGTGTCATAAACCGCCTGTCTGCTCTTGTTTAACTCCTTCGCAATTTCAGAAAATCCATAGTCCTCCATAATATAGAGTTCAAAAATTTCTCTCTGAAAATCCTTCAAAAGCGGTCCATAAAAATCATAAAGAATTGAAAGCTCAGTTCTTTTCTTTAAAATATCCTCCGCCTCATCAGCCTTCAATTCCTTAATCTTATTATCTTTGTCTTTCATAATAATTCCTCAGGACCTTGTAAATCAAATGTCCTTTACCTTTCTATAGAAGAACAAGGTTTCATTTGATAAACCATATTTACTAGGTCTCAAAATATTTTCCGTACTACCAATGAAAAACATTCCATTGTTAACAAGCGCCTTATTAAATCCATTATATAGAATTTCTTTTCCTTCAGCAGTCATATAAATCATAACATTTCTGCATACAATCAAATTCATTTTTTCAGGATATGGATCCTTAAGTAAATCATGCTTCTCAAATTTTACGCATTTTTTAATCGAATCTACAACTCGATACTTCCTATCAGGCGTCTTTGCAAAGAAAGAAGACACAAGGTTCGGCGGCAAAGACTTTACCGCACTTTCATCGTAAACCCCCTCTTTAGCCTTATCCAAAACACTCTGATCAATATCAGTCGCATAAATATGGATAATCTGATTTGGGACATATTTAGAAAGAATCATTGCAATAGTATATGGTTCCTCCCCTGTGGCGCAAGCCGCACTCCATATATTTAACTCCTTACCAAAATTCTTAAGAAGATAAGGAACAATTCTTTCGTCAAAAATCTTCCATTGTGATGGATTACGATAAAACTCCGTAACATTAATTGTCAGGTACGAACAAAACTCATCCCTAACTTTAAGATTACTGCTGATAAGATTAAAGAAATCCGAATAAGAAGTACACTTAAACTTCTTAACCATAGATTCAATACGCCTCTTCATCTGCTGTTCTTTGTAGAAATTTAAATCAATACCAACATACTGTTCTACACTCTTTTTAAACTCTTCATAATCCTTACTACTAAACTTATCCAAATTCTTTCCTCTCTCATAATTGAAGCTAAAACGCATCACTTAAAAAGTATTAACTTCGAAAAAAAGGTGTGACAACGTACCCTTTGGTACATCAACACACCTTTATGTATTTACAAAACCGCTCAATTCAAAACTAATTATGCTATTTTGTTGTAAAAATCATCTTTCAATTACTCAGCATCTGCAGGAGCATCAGCTTCAACAGCTTCTTCAGCAACAGCTTCAACAGCTGGAGCTTCTTCAGCAACAGCTTCCTCAGCAACAGCTTCAACAGCTGGAACTTCCTCTGCAACAGTTTCCTCTGCAACTGGAATCTCTACTTCTTCATCTTCATCAGAAGCATTCTCGCGTTCCTGATCGAAGATAAGTGCCTTGATACTAAGTGAAATCTTATGATCTTCATTATTGAAATCAACAACCTTAGCTGTAACTTCCTGTCCAACACTTAAAACGTCTGATGGCTTATCAATGTGATCCTTAGAAATCTGAGATACATGAAGAAGTGCATCAATTCCGTCTTCAAGTTCAACGAAAGCACCAAATTCAGCCATACGAGCAACCTTACCTGTTACTACATTGCCTTTGCCGTATTTCTCTTCAGCATTAGCCCATGGATTGCTCTCTGGGAATTTAAGAGTAAGAGCAATTTTCTCACCCTTGATATCCTTAATAAGAACCTTGAGTTCCTGTCCAACCTTGAATACCTTCTTAGGATTCTCAATACGTCCCCAACTCATTTCTGAGATATGAAGAAGTCCGTCGATACCACCTAAATCTACGAAAGCACCAAAATCTGTAAGATTCTTAACTGTACCAACTACAACATCATCAACGTGAAGTCTTTCAAGAGCTTCTTCATGAAGTCTCTTCTTCTCAGCTACAACAAGCTGCTTTCTATCACCGATGATTCTTCTCTTCTTAGGATTGAATTCGATTACAACAAACTCAATTTCCTGACCTGCATACTTATTGAGGTCTTTTTCAAAATTATCTGAAACAAGGCTTGCAGGGATGAAAACTCTTGTCTCTTCAACGATAACACTAAGTCCACCAGTAAGAACTCTGTCTACTGTAGCCTTAAGAACTTCCTGATTCTCGAAAGCTTCTTTAATACGCTCGTTACTCTTCTCCATTGCAAGTCTCTTATAAGTGAGGGCTACCTGTCCCTCTGCGTCGTTCACTTTAAGAACCTTAGCTGTCATTTTATCGCCATTTTTAACAACTGTTGTAAGATCGATGCCACTTTGGTTACTATATTCATTTCTGGTAATAATACCGTCCATCTTATAACCGATGTTAAGAACGATCTCATCTTCTTTAACGTCGATAACTGTCCCTTCTACAATCTGTCCATTGTGGATTGTTACTAATGATTCCTCTAGCATTTGTTCAAATTCATTGTTCTCTGCTGACATATGATTGAACCTCCTTAATAATATTGTTCGGGGTTGAGGCCCCCGCTGTAATACCCACGCTACGAAAAGATTCCAGTTCGACTAAACCAAGGTCATCAAGTGTCTGTATAAAAAATGTGTTCTCGCATTCAGATTTGCAGATTTCGTACAGTTTCTGAGTGTTTGAACTATGTCTTCCACCGATCACTAACATAGCTTCAGATTTTTTCGCAATTTCACGTGCTTCACTCTGCCGCTCTTCGGTAGCGTTGCAAATTGTATTCATAACTTTCGTATTATAGCAAATTTTTTTCAAAATTTCAACTATATATTTAAATTTTCTATAATTAAATGTCGTTTGTGCGACAACTACTACATGTTTATCTGTTGGGGCCTTAAACATTTTAGCCTCATCCTCATTTTCGATGATGATTGCCTGGTTTTCATACCACCCATTTATGCCTTGAACTTCAGGGTGTTCTCGACTACCAATAATCACCAGCAAATCCCCATTTTCATAGGCTTTTTTAGCAATATTATGAATCTTACTAACAAATGGACAAGTTGCACTTACAACTTTAATGTTTTTCGCTTCTAGTGCATCCAATTCCGACTTTGGAACTCCATGCGACCTGATAATTACAGTTGTATTCTCAGGATCTTCAACTTCATCTGCAGAATTAACAACATCAATTCCTCTTTTTCTCAAATCATCAACAACTGCTTCGTTGTGAATAATCGGTCCAAGCGTGTAAACATGCTTATTCTCACCTTCTTGACTGTGGCATATCTTAACCGCCCTCTCAACACCAAAGCAAAATCCAGCTGTCTTAGCAAGGGTAACAATTCTTTCAGAATTTTTATTTTCTAAATTTACAGATTTTTTACGAAAATTTTCGTTATCAAATTTAGAATTTTCACCATCAAATTCACTATTTTCTGTATTCATTTTTTCTAAATTTTTATCAAAATTATCCATAAAATCCACCTCATAAAACAAGCTGTTTTCAAGCCTTTAAAGCAAGTCACACTTTCAAATTTTATGTAAAAACCATCCAAAATCTTAAACTTAAATTTCTCTTCTTATTCAGCACATTTTTTCTCGTATATTTCTACTAAACAAGCAACAACTTCTTCAATTCCCATATCAGATGTATCGACGAGTACAGCATCCTCAGCCTGCTTAAGTGGAGCGATTTCTCTATTCATATCCTGCTCATCGCGGGCAATAATGTCCTTCTTAATGCTTTCAAAATCACAAGTCTCGTTCTTCTCTACCAATTCCTTATATCTTCTGTTTGCACGAGCATCAGCACTTGCTGTAAGGTAAATCTTTAAAAATGCATTAGGAAGCACATTTGTACCAATATCTCTTCCATCCATAATTACCTTCTTTTCAACAGCTAAATTTCTCTGCAAATCAAGAAGCTTCTCTCTAACAGCAGCGTACTTCGCAATAAGAGATGTGATTCTGCTGACTTCTGGTGTTCTAATAAAGTCATTAACATTCTCTCCATTAAGAAGCACAATCTGTGTTTCATCCACATAATCAAGAGAAACTTTGATATCCTTAATTGCTTCAGCAACCTTCACTTCATCATTCTCATCAACATTGTTTCTCATAAGGTAAAGCGCGATTGTACGATACATCGCACCTGTATCAACATAAATATAATCAATCTTCTTTGCAACTAATTTCGCAATTGTACTTTTCCCTGCTCCTGCAGGTCCATCAATAGCAATACTTCTGTTCTTATCCATTTTGTCCTCTTTCCATACATAATACTGCGCTCCACTTCACGCATAAATTACATGTATTTATTTTTATATCGCTGCATTTTTCCCAGCAAGAAATCCCGTAGACCATGCAATCTGAAGGTTAAAGCCTCCAGTTAGCGCATCGCAGTCAATAACCTCGCCCGCAAAATAAACTCCAGGACTAAGTTTTGACTCCATAGTCTTTGGATTAATCTCCTTAACATTAACGCCACCGCTCGTAATAATAGCTTCAGCACTTCCTCTAACTGAAGAAATATTAAGCCTGAATTCCTTTAAAAGATGCACAAGCCTTTCCCTCTCTTCAGCCCTGATTTCATTGACCTTTTTCGTAGGCTCGATTCCAGAAACCTTAACAATAGTCTCAATCATACCAGAAGGTAAAAGCTTATTTAAGCTATTTTTAAACTCGGCGTTCTTCTCGCCATCAAAATCCTTAAGAACCCTCTTATCAAGGGTTTCAAAAGATAGCGCTGGCTTTAAATCAATTGTTATATAAGGCTCTTCTTTTTTCTTAAAATTCCTCATAGCCTTAGCATAATATTCTGACGCAGAAAGCACCAGCGGACCACTTACACCAAAGTGTGTAAAAAGCATCTCACCCTGTTCAGAATACTTCTTCTTCCCATCAACAAAAAGAGTAAGCCTAACATTCCTAAGAGAAAGTCCCATCATATCCTTGCAAAAACTCTCCTTAATATTAAAAGGAACGAGACCACACATCAAAGGTTTAATGCTATGTCCTAATGCCTTCGCAAATTTATATCCATCTCCTGTTGAACCTGTTGAAGCATAAGTAAATCCACCAGTTGCAATAATAACTGCATCACACTTATATGTCTTCTTTTTTTCAGTCTTAATTACCTTAATTTCGCCCTCATTTAAAACCTCACTAACAGCTTCATTTAAGATAATCTTGACTCCTCTTTTTTTACATGCGCGTTCTAAGGTTTTAATCACATCCGACGAGTGGTCAGACTCCGGAAACACCCTGTTTCCTCTCTCAACCTTTAACTTAAGCCCTTCCTTTTCAAGAAAGGCACACATATCAGAGCTATTAAAAGCACTAAAGGCACTAAATAAAAACTTAGGATTATTAACAACATTTGCAATCAATGAATCCTCATCAACCGCATTTGTAACATTACATCTCCCTTTGCCAGTAATAAAAAGCTTCTTTCCAGTCTTTTCATTCTTATCAAGAATAATGACCTCAGCACCCTCATCAGCCGCAGAAATTGCAGCCATCATACCGGCAGCACCCGCTCCAATAACAATTATTTTTTTACATATTTCCATCGTCTAGAACTTTCCAATTCTTAATCATATAGTCCACAAGTGAAACTACTGTAAGCACTACAGCCGCAATAATAAGAACCCATTCAATCGTATCAAAAACTTTATTATTGATATTCAAAATAAGAACAATTGACATAACCATCTGAGTAACAGTCTTAACCTTTCCCCAGTAGCTGGCTGCAATAACGATTCCTGCGTCTGAAGCCACAAGTCTGAATCCACTAATAATAAATTCTCTTGCAATTATGATAATTACAGCCCATACAGGCATTGGATTATCAGGAATTCCAAGGAAACAAATCATAGCTGATGAAACTAAAAGCTTATCAGCAAGCGGATCCATAAACTTTCCAAAGTTAGAAACCAAATTTCTACTTCTCGCAATATGGCCGTCTAATGCATCTGTAAGTGAAGCCACACAGAAAATCACAAGTGCAATAATGTTGTTGTAAGGGATGCTTGGAACAAGCATACACACAACAAAAAAGGGTATCATAATTACCCTTAACATAGTCAGTTTATTTGGTAAATTCATAGAGCATTCCATCCTTCCGTTTGTTGTCAAGACTCGCTCGCGAGTCTTGCGCGCCGTGATTCAAAGAGATGTTTTACATCTCTTGGCTGCATTTAGCAGACTCACTTCCTATTCGAATCCGTGCGCATCCCGCGGAGCGTTTTAACTCAGTCGGAGCTTGTACCCCGACTGAGTTAAAATTATCCGCTCTTAAGTTTACATCATTTTCAAACGGATATCAACAGAAATTAGGAATGCTCCTCAACCAATTTTTCAAATTCCTCCAAGCTAAGTGGCTTTGAGAAATAAAATCCCTGGAACATATCGCAGTCAATGCTCGTCAAGAATTTAACATTTTCCTCAGTCTCAACACCCTCAGTAATTACTGTAATATCAAGGTCCTTAGCAAGGTTCACAATTGTTCTTAAAATCTTTTCGCTCTTCTCACGATTATCAGTTTCCTCAAGGAAAACCATGTCTATCTTCAAAATATCGACCGGCATATCCTTAAGCAAATTAAGAGAAGAATATCCACTTCCAAAATCATCCATTTCCATGGTAAATCCAGCATCTCTAAACTTCTGGATTAACTTCATTCGATTACTCGAATCCTGCATAAACAAACTCTCTGTAATCTCTAATCTTAATGAATCACGATTTACTTCATATTTATCCACCAATTCTACAATCTTTTCATAAACATCAATAAAGTAGAAATCCATCGGTGATATATTAACGGAAAGTTTTAAATTTTCCTTTCCTTCTTTTTCCCATTTTTTAAGTATCTTGCAGCAGCACTCCCACATATACTCATCAATCTTGACAATCATTCCATTCTTCTCAAGAAGTGGAACATATCTGTTAGGCTTTAAGAATCCTTCATCTGGGTGATTCCACCTGGAAAGCGCCTCGGCACCAATAATCTTTCCTTCCTTAGTAACCTGTGCCTGAAGATATGGAACAATCTGCCCTGTCTTAACTGCCCTGTCAAGACCACCTGTAATCTTCTGTTCCCAAAGAATATCCCCACGAATCTTCTCGTCATAGTAGGCAATCTTTTTATGCAAATCATTTTTAATACTAGCGATTGCTAGAAATGCTCTATCCATCATACCTGCGACAGATAGGCTCCTATCCACAATATCATAAACTCCAAGATGAATTGTAATCGGATGATAAATATCACCACTACCCTTTGAAATCAAATCAATAGCATCTAAGAATTTCTGTTCCTCAAAATTAACCTTCTTAATTAAGACTCCAAATTTATCGCTTCCAAGTCGTCCATAAACCGCGGTTTCAGAATCAAGACACTTGAAAGATTCAGCAATCTGAATAAGAATCTTATCACCAATAGCACGACCAAAAATATCATTTACAAGCTTAAATTCCTTAATATCAGAACCCACTAAAACATAATCTTCATCAGGATTTTCTCTCAAAACTTCCTGCGCTCTCTCATAAAAACGTTCTGGATTATATATTCCTGTAAGATGGTCATGCGTCGCTGCATGTCTCTCTCTTTCAAGATCAATCATATCATCGGTTGCATTCTTTATGATAAAGAACGAACCAACCTTATTTCTCCTAACATCTCTAACAACTCTATATTCAATCTCAAGGCTTAATTCATTTTCACCAAGTACCGGCTTAAGACCTTTTACATAATCCTCATCACTCTCTAATATAATTCCTCGTTTCTTCTTCCACTGCGGATTAATCTCATAGAACCTCTTTGTTTTATCCCAAACATTTTCATCTCCAATAAGTTCTTCAATCCTGCCTCTCATCAAATCTTTATCAGGAAGTCCCTGACCAAAAATCTTCTCGGCACTATCATTCACATAAATACAATTCCTGTTTTCATCAAAGAATAGAATTCCATCCGAAACATTGTAAACAATCCTGGAAAGCATTCTATCCATAAGGAAAACCGAAACATATTCCACTGAAAAATAGTAGATAATTATTCCACATGCTGCAATTCCAATCATTGATTGATCATTCGGAATATCTACAAAATCATGATAGAATTTATATAAAATTGCTGCGAGTAATGTGATAAAAATTACGAGATATTTTTCAAGGTAAAGCCTGGATGATGTAATCATCTTCCAAATAAGAACACCCAAAATAATTGTGATAAGCACAATTAAGAATGCAATATGAATCTTAAATAAAAGCTTTTGATGGAGAATATAATGAATTGTACCATCGACTCTATATCTTCTAATTACCACGAACACATTTTCAAAAACAAGATTCAAGGCAAGCATAATTAAATCAGCTGGAACAAGTATCCATAAAATCTTTTTAATTAATAACTTGTTAAATTCAACGCCACAGAACTCAAAACAAAATCTAAGCAAATAATAGAAGGTTACATCCAAAGACATATAATAAAAGACATAGGCAAATTTCAGCAAAACAATGTCCTGCCCGCCTATCATCACAACATTGAATAAAATAGGAAAAAGGGAGGAATACAAGCATTTCTTGACTGTAATAGCTATCGGCTTATTACTTCGTCTCGCTCGCACAATACACCAAAAGACAAGCAAGACCAAAATAGTCATAACTCCAATCAAAGTAATCATGGCATTCCTCCCTTCCCTTCTACGAATTTAGAGAGACTACGCCCCTAAAAATCCGTTTCCGTTTAATATTTTTTTGAATCTTTCCGCTCATAGTTAAGATTTGTACATTTTAGTTTGTAGAATCGTGTTTCTTCTCGACTTCCCTAAAGAGATAATCAAAAACTACAGACATTCCGACGTATTCACAGCCATAGTTTGAGACTCCGTCCTCTAAATCTCTTTTTCTAATTATTTTAACTACACAATTAACCGAATTATTAAGTGTATCGAGTTCACTAAAAGTCAAACGACAGTTAAAATAAAATCCAATAGGAAGACTACTTTTTGAATTGAAGCCAATTCCATCCGAACTAACATCAATGATTTCGATAGGAGCATTAATATCCTTTACCAAAACATTGTCCTGTTTAAAAACCGATGAAACTTCAAGTTTCATGCTAATCGGAATTCTTTTACTTCTTCTCTTCTCTGTTTCCATAATTTTTTCCCTTTTTT
>JAILNN010000028.1 GCA_024691565.1 Lachnospiraceae bacterium
GATGGCGCATAAAAATTAAGACACAATAAAATTATCATAAGAAATTCTTAATAATTTATATATAAATATCTTAAAACATGACTGATATAATTCTCTCATTCACGTGAATGAAATATTTGGAGGCAGATTATGTATAACATTTTGGTTTGTGATGATGACAAAGATATAGTTGAGGCAATTTCGATTTATCTTACTTCTGAGGGCTACAATGTGCTGAAAGCGTACGATGGAATTGAGGCACTTAAGGTTGCTGGCGAGGAGGACATTCATCTTATTATTCTGGATATTATGATGCCAGGAATGGATGGAATCCATGTTACTCAGGAGCTTAGGAAGGATAGCAAGATTCCGCTAATTCTTTTGTCTGCAAAGTCTGAGGATACCGATAAAATTCTTGGGTTAAATATTGGGGCTGACGATTATATGACTAAGCCTTTTAATCCGCTAGAATTGATTGCTCGCGTTAAGTCTCAGCTAAGGCGTTATACAGATTTTGGCTCTGTAAAAAAAGATAAGACAGATTCTAAGGTGCTTAAGATTCGTGGCTTAGAAATGTTCGAAGATGAAAAAGAGGTTTATGTTGATGGGGACGAGGTGAAACTCACACCTATCGAGTATAAGATTCTCAAATTTTTCATGGAAAATCCGGGAATTGTTTTTAATACGGATCAGATTTATGAAAATGTTTGGGATTCAGATGCGGTGTGTACGGATAACGTAATCGCGGTGCATATACGTCATATTCGTGAGAAAATTGAAATCAATCCAAAGGAACCAAAGTATATTCAGGTCGTTTGGGGACATGGATATAAGATGATTTCAGACTCGAAACACTAACTCTGATGCATAATAGTGTTAGGGCAAATGAAATGGAGAATTATTATGAAATTTATTAAGTCAACTGTTTTTAAGATTATATGTCTCATTTTGGGACTTGCAGCTTCGGTTGCATTAGCTTTTTCATTGATTGCATCTCTTGCAAATATTTATTTTGATGAGGAAGATGGATTCAATGACTTTAAGAAATCAAAATACATGAGTGATGAAATTACTTCTTTATATGAAAAATTAGAGAATGCGGACAAAGTTTATAATATGGTTACGGATTTCAATAATAGAGAATTTGAACGTCTTAAAATTTATAAATGTAGTGATGAGGTGTTGAAAGCAGAGAGCACTAACGATGCTTTGAGTGAAGCTGAGTTAGAAGTTGAGGCGGAAGAGAATGCCGGGGATTCAGACAAGGCAGATTCAAAGAAGTCAAAAGATTCTGGAAAGAAAGAATCTGATAAAGATAAAGATTCTGGAAAGAAAGGGTCTGATAAAGATAAAGATTCTGGGAAGAAAGGGTCTAAAAAAGACAAAGATTCTGGGAAGAAAGGATCTGATGGCAAAAAAAGTTCCGAGCAAAAACTTAAAAAAGTTTTGGAATATAATATTGAGCAATTAATTCTTAACCCAACTAAAGATAGCAACACATGCACGTATTTTTACAAATTTTTAGAAAAAAATCAGAGAATTTCTGAGGACGGACAACTTCATGAAAATGGCATAAATTATCATGAGGGAAAGAACAATCCAGTTCATAGAGCTTATCTTGGAAAGACAAAATTTTATAGAATTTCGACAGAAAGGTTTGAAGAATTTGTAAAAGAGAATTGCGTGGTTAATGATAAAGCAGCATTGAAGGAAGCAACTGATTCAAATGGAAATATCATGGATGCTTATTTTGCATATCTTAATTATCCACAAGAGTATTATGATATTAGTTCTGATGATTTTGTAGAAGTTTGTTGTGATTATGGTAGATCTGATTTTGTAAATAGAAAGGCTAATAATCTTTATTTATATGAAAATGATGATCAGGTGTTTTTATATGATTCAAAACGCAAAACTATTTATAATACAAATTCAGGATTTGTTGAGATTGACACTACAATGTCGCTTGGGTATGTTTACTTCCCAGTTAAGGCTGAAGAGAATTTCTTTGAGAACTATTTTACAGCTTCACTTCCAATGCTTGCAATGAAGAGTTTTTCAGTTGACAAGTACTTTGAAATGGACCATATAAATTCAGTAAGTCGTGAGAATAATGCAATCGATATAATGAATTATGGCGATTTCCAGAGAAGTTTCAATGCGATGTTTAGTGGATTCTCAGTATTATATGGAAATTATAACGGCGTAGGTTATGCAAATTTTGAAGCTACACATCCAGCTGCAGATTTTAAGGAAAGTTTCAATTATTATAAAGAAAATCTGAAAGAATCCTCGGATATTTATATCCTAAAGGATGGCGAAAAATTTGTTTCTCAATACAAAAATTCTAAGGGAAAATTTGTAGACTTTGATTATTTTCCAAAGGATAAAATGACAGATATAATGGCTTCTGGAATTGATTTTGTTATTACATATAATGAAAAATTCGCAGAATCGAAGAATGATTACCACATGGATTTCATTCGTTTTACGTTTGAAGTTGCAAAGGTAATTAAGCATCCATATGTAACATTTGCTGTATCATTTTTAGTGCTTTTACTCATGATAATTTTGCTTACAGTAAATGCTGGAAAGTCTTTATTTATCGACAAAGTTCCGCTTCTAATTTTGTTAGCAATTCCAGCGATATTATACTCTATAATGTACTATATTTTTGTAGTTAATTTTGAGATGCAGATAGAGGAAGTTATGAGAATTTCACAATATTCGAATCTCAAATTGATGATTATTTGGTGTATAGTAATATGTGTTACGGTTGTGTATTTTATGATAGCTATTCTCTATTTAACATGCATTCGTAGAATTAAAAATAAGGATTATAAGAAAAATATTTTCTATAAATTTTTTGCATGGCTTCATAGAAAATTTAGAGAGACAGTTGAGAATTTTAGGGTTGTTTTAGAGAGTCAGGGACTTAAATATCAACTTGTTAAGCTTGTTGTTCCTATCGTTATTGCATACTTATTTGCTTTGGCATTGATTCTTGTTTTTGTGAATTACCACATAATGATTACTCTGTGTAGTTTTATGCTGGTTACAGCACTAGCTGCCTTCTTCTTGGCAGAGGTTATTGGCCTTGTGTCAGGCATGAAAAAGATTGAATCAAAGACAGAAATGATTTCAAATATGAATTTTACAAACGATGGCGAGGATAATAACGAGGGAAAAAATGTTGCAAAAACATTGCCAATTACCCTTAGAAAGACATATGGAAATCTTGAGGGAATTTCAGATTCGTTTAACAATGCAGTTCTTCAGGCAACAAAGGATGAGAGAACGAAGGCTGAGCTTATTACAAATGTTTCTCATGATATTAAGACACCGCTGACATCGATTATTAGTTATGTGGATTTGATTAAGAGGGAAGAATCTGAGAATCCGAAGATTGTTGAATATGCTGATGTTTTGAGTGTTAAGGCAGAGAGACTTAAGGTGCTAATTTCAGATTTGGTAGAGGCTTCGAAGACCGATACTGGTAACATTGAGATTGAATTTACAAACATGAATTTGAATGTGCTCGCGAGTCAGGTTATGGGCGAATTTTATGAAAAATTTGAAGAAAAGAAGTTAAATGTTATCACAACATTTTCTGACGAAGCCCCTATTATCAGCGCTGATGGGCGACACATGTATAGAGTTTTGGAGAATATTTTCCAAAATGTTTATAAATATGCACTCGAAGGAACTCGTGTTTATTTTTCTGTAATTCGAGATGAAAGCAGAGGCAAGATTAAGATTGATTTGAAGAATATTAGCAAAAATGAACTTAACATTTCACCTGATGAATTGACAGAGAGATTTGTTCGTGGTGATAAGTCGAGAACTACTGAAGGCTCAGGCCTTGGACTTTCGATTGCGAAGAACTTAACCACACTTATGAATGGAAGTTTTGATATAAAAATCAATGGAGATTTGTTTGAGATTTCAATTGAATTTGATGCGGTGGGAGAGTAAGTTTTATCTGAGATATGGCTTAGGCTATGGAGTATTTAGAATAAAGCGGGCGGATGCCAGTATGAAATAATTTGAAATATAATATAGAGCCAGGAGGAAAATTCGGTTATGAAGGAAGACATCAAATATATAGATATTGGAGCTAATTTGTTTAGCGGGCAATTTCATAATAAGATTTTAGAAGAAGTTGAAAGAGCCGAAGAAAAAGGTGTCGGAGTTATCATAACCGGAAGTTCCTTTGAGAGCTCTGTTGGAGCGGCAAAGGTAGAAAGTGTTTATTCGACTGTGGGAATTCATCCTCATGATGCATCGGATTGCTCGGATGAAGTGTTGGAGACATTTGAAAAGCTTCTTTTAGAGAATAAAAGTATTGTTGCGGTTGGTGAGTGTGGTCTTGATTATGACAGGATGTATTCGCCGAAGGATGTGCAGCTTAAGTGGTTTGAGAGACAGGTTGAACTTGCGGTGAAACATAAAAAGCCACTGTTTTTACATGAAAGAGCAGCCGCAGATGACTTCTATCAGATTTTATCTAATCAAAGGGAAGTTTGTGAGAGGGCGGTTGTTCATTGTTATACGGGTGACCGCGAAACCGCCGAGAAATATTTGGAACTTGGGTGTTATATTGGCGTTACTGGATGGGTTTGCGATAAGAGAAGAAACCAGGAATTAGTGGATGCGCTTGAGATTATTCCGGTTGAAAAATTAATGGTGGAGACAGATTCGCCATACCTTATTCCAAGAGGAATTAAGGGATTAAAAAATCCAAATCGCCCAGAAAATATTGTCTATGTTTTGGCTGAAATTGCGCGAATAAAAGGAGTTCCTGAAGAGGAACTCCGTATAAAAGTGCTTGAAAATACGAGGAATTTTTTTGGAATTTAATTTTACTCTCCTCTTTTTACGAGATAGCTGAATATATATACAATCATATCTACTGATACAATGGTTGCACCAACTGGCGTTGAATAAAGAATCGAAATTATTATGCCGAGGAAGGCACATATTACTGACAGACAAGCTGAAAGAATTACAACACCCTTGAAGCTTCGCATCCACCTCATTGCTGAGAGAGATGGGAAAATTATTAGGGCGGATATCAGGAGTGAACCAACGAGATTCATTCCAAGCACTATGATTACGGCAATTATTATTGCGACCAAAGTGTTATAAAATCCGGTCTTCATTCCAGTTGCTTTTGCGAAGTTTTCATCAAAGGTAATTGCGAAAATTCGGTTATAAAATAGAATGAAAAGCGCAATTACAATTATTGAGAAAACTATACATATTGTTACTTCGGATTGCTTCAGAGTTAAGATTGAAGTGGAGCCGAAGAGCGTGCTACATACATCGCCTGATACATTGGCTGATGTTGAAAATATGTTCATTAACATATAACCAATTGCGAGTGCTGCAACGGATATCATTGCAATTGCTGCGTCACCCTTGATTTTCGCGGAGTTACTGTTTCTCAACAGAAGTACGGCTGCGATGATTGTTACAGGCATTGTTACAAGTGTATTACTTGTTACGTGTAGAACGCTTCCGATTGCCATTGCGCCAAATGCCACATGTGAAAGGCCGTCACCTATGAAGGAGTAGCGCTTTAGAACGAGTGTTACACCTAGGAGCGACGAACAGAGGGCAATTAAAACGCCGACGATAACCGCATATTTTACAAATGGATATTCAAAATAAAATGCTAATTTATTTACTATGTCTTGCATGATTTTATCATTCTCCTGAAATTCCGAGGAAGGCTTCTGCAGCCTCGCTCTTGAAATAATCATCTTTTGTGCCCCAGAATATATGCTCTCTTCCGATATGAAGGATGTGCTTTGCATTCTCAAGACCTTCATGCATATCGTGGGAAACCATGATTATTGATAGTCCGTCATCATTTAACTGTTTTATTAATTGATAAAATTCTGTTGTTACCTTTGGATCTAGACCGCTTACTGGTTCATCTAAAACCAGGAGTTTCTCGCTCGCTGAAAGCGCTCTTGCCAGGAGAACTCTCTGTTTTTGACCGCCCGAAAGGAATCTAAAGGAACTTTTTCGAAGGTCCCATATATCCATTTTTTTCATGTTGTCTTTCGCAACGGCCTTATCTTCTTTTGAATAGAAGGGTTTGAATTTTTTTCTTGAAAGAGTTCCTGATAGCACGATTTCCTCGACTGAAGCCGGGAAGTCCATCTGGACAGGTGTTTGCTGAGGAAGGTAACCAACCTCATATGGTGTTATGTTGTCGGAATATAGAATATCGCCTGAAATAGGTTTGGTTAAATGGAGAAGAGTTTTCATTAGGGTACTCTTTCCAGCGCCATTTTCGCCGACAACGCAGAGATAATCACCTGCTTCTAATTCGAAATTTATATTTTCTGCAACGGCATCACCTTCGTAGCCGACGCAAAGATCTTTGCATGTTATATATGCCATTTTTACCCTCTTTTGTGGTGAGAAATCGGTGGGTTAAGAGAGTGCCTTTAGGTAAGTAGTTTTGGCCCTTAAAATCTTAGCCTGAAAATGCCTTTTAGGAGAGCGCCTTTTTGTAAGCGCTTTTGGCCTTTAGAGTCTGGGTCTGAAAACGCCTAGCTTGAAAACGCTTTTTAGGAGAGCGCCTTCTCAATTACTTCGAGGTTTCCTTCCATCGCAGAAAGATAAGTCTTTCCACCTTCGATTTCTTCTGATGTTGTTGACTGGAGAGAATCCAGGGTTAAAATTTCCTGAGATTTACTCTCTGTATTTTCAATTATTGTGTTTGCAATTTTATCCTCAGAATTTTCGAGAATAATTACACTTGTTAAACCTAGCTCATTTACTTTTTCAGCCAGGAAAGTTATTGTTTCAAAGCTTGCTTCTGTTTCAGCGCTACAACCTGAGAAGGCTGCATAATAATCTAAATCATAGTCATCAACCATATATCTAAATGGGAATCGATCCGCAAAAAGTAAGGTCTTATTTTCTGAAGAAGAAACGGCCTCTTCATATTTTGAATCGAGTTCCTGAAGCTTTGAAATATATGCCTCTTCATTTGCTTTGAAATTGTCCTTGTTTTCAGTATCTATTTCCATTAAAGCGTTGGAAATTTCTTCAACGAAGATTTCTGTATCCTTGATAGAGAGCCAAACATGCTCGTCATATTCAAGCTCAGCATCTTCGTGATCGTGCTCATCAGCAGCCTCGTGGTCTGCGTCCTCGTGGGTTTCACTGTCCTCGTGGTCGGCGTCCTCAGCATCTTCGTGGTCGGCGTCGTCAGTGTGGTCGTGGGTTTCACTGTCCTCGTGGTCGGCGTCGTCGTGGTCGGCCTCGTCGGCGTGGTCGTGCTCATGCTCATGTTGCATTCCCTCGACGGTTTCCTCTTCTTTTGTATCATCGCCAAGGACGTCCATAAGGTTGATTACCTTCATATCCTTGTTGACAGCTTCTGAGAGGGCATCTTCAACCCATGCATCAGATTCGCCACCGACATATACAAATAAGTCGCATGAAGAAATTTTCATTATATCTTCGGCTGAAGGTTGGTAGCTATGCAAATCTGTTCCGTTATTTAAGAGAAGTGTGAGGTCAAATTTATCAGAGTAATCTCCAAGAATTTCTCTCACCCAGTCATATTCAGGAAAGATTGTACATACGACGCTGTATTTGGCATCAGCGTTTGAACTAGTTGTTAAATCTCCTAATTTAGAAGATGAATTATTATTTGTTTGGCAGCCGCTAAACATAAGAGAAAGGGAAAGTGTGGTCCCTAAGAGGAGCGCTGCCTTTGAATTAATTTTAAACATATTTTTTCCTTTGCACTTAAAAAAAACAATTTGCAAGTAAGTCGCAAATTATAATAGCACAGAAGGGGTGTTTGTGCAAGTAGATTAATTTCTTCGTGTCCATTCTTTTCTATATGCGGCTGGGGAAACGTCAAAGTATTTTTTGAATTTAATAATGTA